>DYMH01000095.1 GCA_020721645.1 Draconibacterium orientale | reverse complement strand
ATTATATATTTAAAAACATTTAACTTTTTTAAAAGTTTAGTATTGAGACAGCCTCTGTCAAAGCAAGGCAGAGCCTTTTAGAACAAATTCAACTTAGTCCGAGCCTAAGCCGAACAACAAAACGCGTTTTTAATTAATCAACATAGAATTATAAATTCAAGCTACAAATGCAACTGTGATTTTTTTCTATATATTGTTAAAAAATACTATTTATATTGATTTTTTATATTTGTTTCGATTATTTTATTACGCATGCGTTATTCTGCATTGTGGCTTATCAATAATAAAAAATAGCATTATAATCTCCTTTATTACATCAAAAAAAATATTTTGTAAAAAATATGCGAAAATAAATTTAGATAAAAAACTGGTATTCATTACATTAAAAGACTATTTTACACATAATTTTTCTGGTGAAGAACATCAGTCTCGACAGTAAAGATACAACCTTAAATTCAGCTTTGCAAAGCCATTTTAAAGGAAATTTCAACTTGGCAAGGGTCAAGCCCTTCTGTTTATTTAAATAATCTGTCCGAAAGTAAAACACTTGACAGAGTTGGTAAACAAGATTTCTCAATCATCGTTTCATTCAATAAACCGGAAACTGCTGTTGTATCATACAAGAAACGTTGGCAGATTGAAAGCCTTAGGGCATTAATAAGTAGCGATTTCAACATTGAAGATACGCATGTTACAAAATTAGAGAGACTTGAAAAGTTGTTTCTTTTAATAATGATTGCTTTTGTGTGGTGCTATCTTATTAGTGATTTTTTAGATATAATAGTTCGATATTTTTATCTCGCAAAGCACGCAAAGATATTGATATTGAATTATCAGCGTCATAGCGTGACACAGGATCCGTAAATTTCTAATATTCTGTCAGATACGAAAATATAACGAAGTATGTTAACACAAAAGATTAGAAGTTATCAGGTGTTTTTTTTAATAATTTTTCATGGTGTTCATTGCAGACGGAAGCACAGATAGTGGGTTTCCGGAAGTTCCGATACTTTTTAGTTTTTTCAGATTGGCACTTTCGGCAGGCAGAGCAACCAAGCGATTGTTGCAAAGGTTCAAATCCTGTAAATTCCTTAAATCTCCGATTTGTTTTGGAAGTTTTTCTAATTGATTTTCTGATAAAATTAAACACTCGAGTGTCGAAACATTTCCGATTTCAGGAGCAATATATTTCAATTCGTTAGCCGACAAAATCAGAGTTTTCAACGAACGAAATTTTCCAATTGCAGGCGGCAAAGCCTGTATTCGATTATTGGAAAGTGTTAAAACCTCCAAATTCGGCAGTTTGGCTAAACTCAGTGGCAGAAGTGAAAATTGGTTTCCGTCGAGATATAATTTATTAAGGTTGATAAGTTTCGATGTGTTTTCGGGCAATTCTGTTAGTTTGCACGATACAGCGTACAAATTTTCCAAAGATGTTAATTCCGAAACATCACCGGATAATTTGGAAATTGGATTATACGACAGGTCAAGCGTTTTTAGTTTCTTCAAATAACCTATTTCCGGCGAAACCATGCTGATTTGATTATCCGAAAAAGATAAAAATTGTAGATTTTTCAGATTTTGTATTTCGGAAGGAATTTTCGTCAAATTGCATCGAACTACCGACAGATATTCCAAATTTCGGAGTTTGAAAATAGAAACCGGAAGACAGTCGATTTGTCGAGAATCGATAATTAATAATTGCAGATTTTCGGGAAGTTTAAGCTCGTAAGGCAGAATATCCTCATTATTTCCCAAAATGTAGAGCTCTTGAAGGTGCGGGAAAATTTCCAAATTAATCGAAATATTTATCCCCGGCTGAATTTCCAATTTATAAACCAATGAAGGTTCTTTTGTTGCCTCATCTAGCGAGGCATACGTTTTTTGTTTGCTGAGTTCTTTCGGTGATAAAATTTGAGTTTTTGCCGAAATAACAACTGCAAAGAAAAATATCAACAAAAAAATAATCTTTTTATCGTACAAGATATTTTCAATTTGAAGGATTAATAATTGGTTGAAAACATTATTTTTTTATGTATAAGAGATACGAATATTTCAGTCAAAATACATGCCAAGGCACGAAAATGATATTTGCGGAAGCGAAATAAAAAAAATAGGTGCAAAAATTCCGGGTATTTTTATTATTTTTGCTTTTTAATACAAATTTCGGAAAAATAAGAATGCTTTTCAAAGATATTGCAGGTCAAACGGTTATAAAACAAAAACTTATCGCATCGGTTATCGACAATCGCGTGAGCCATGCACAGATGTTTGCCGGACCCGAAGGCAGCGGGAAACTTGCATTGGCTGTTGCTTATGCACAGTATATTTCGTGCACAGACCGTAGCATCGGTGATTCGTGCGGAGTATGCCCATCGTGTTTAAAATATAAAAAATTTATACACCCCGATTTGCATTTTGTGTTTCCTGTCATCAAAACTGCAAAGTTAAGCAAACCGGTCAGCGATGATTATATCAAAGAATGGCGGGAATTTCTCAGCCTTTCGCCCTACCATTCGTACCAAGAATGGCTTACACTGACCAATGCCGAGAATCAGCAAGCCGGTATTTTTGCACACGAAAGCAGTGAAATTATCAAAAAATTGAACATGAAGACTTTCGAATCCGAATACAAAGTGATGATTATTTGGATGCCCGAAAAAATGAATATCGCCACAGCAAATAAATTGCTGAAAATGATAGAAGAACCGCCTGATAAAACTCTTTTCATTTTGGTTTCCGAAAATACCGAGCAAATCATCAATACCATACGTTCGAGAACACAATTGGTTAAGATTCTTAAAATTGACAATCAAAGCCTTTTTGATACCATAAAACAAAAGTATAACTTTGCCGATGAAAAGATACACGAAATTGTACGCTTAGCAGATGGGAATTTCAACAAAGTCAATCAAATATTAAAGTCCGAAGAGCAAGGCGAATCGACTGATTATGAGAATTTTACTAAAATGATGCGTTTATGTTACAGCGTAAAAATTCCTGAAATTGTGGAATGGGTTGACCAAATTACCAAAGGCGGGCGCGAACACCATAAAAATTTCCTGATCTATTCTTTGCGAATGTTACGTGAAAATTTTATTTTGAATTTAAGCTCAGAGCATCAGCAAAATATTGTATATCTGGCAAATAAGGAAATTGATTTTGCCCGAAATTTTTCAAAATTTATACATACAAATAATATTAATCAATTACATGACGAATTTAACACGGCACTCAAACATATCGAAAGAAATGGTTATGATAAACTAATTTTTCTCGATTTGGCTTTGACAACCGTGAAGCTCTTAAAAATTAACCCGCAATAATCGAAAACGAAAATACGTGAAAAACTAAAAATCCGATAATAAAATATCAAGAGCCTTGATTTGAGATAATTAAAGTCGTTTATTGAAAAAAAAAGACAAAAATTAAATTTTATCCACGCTACGACTTCATATTTATTTATCAATTTCAATAACCCTGTTATGAAAATTTTTATTTTTTAAGAAAAAAAATCGTTCGGTTTTTGCCAAAGAAATTTGACAGAATGAACCCAATAGATAATTCAAGAGGATGTGCAACAGAATTTCGCAAATCACTTACGGGCTGTGCATTATGCAGCTGTAATAAATTAAATGTTTACAATTGGATGCGAGGGATTCCTGAAACCCCAATGACCCTCGATGTCGTTGAAATTCGATTTAAAAATACCCGAAAATCGTTTTTTCGTAATATTAACAATTTACAATTAACCGAAGGCGACATTGTAGCCGTTGAAGCCTCTCCGGGACACGATATGGGAATTGTCTCGCTCACCGGAGAGTTGGTTGCGGAACAAATGAAAAAACAAGGAGTATCGAGTAATTCGGAGCTCAAAAATGTTTACCGAAAAGCCAAACCAACGGACATAGAGAAGTGGGAATCAGCCATTCAGCGCGAAGATGAAGTGATGTTGAGGGCACGTAAAATAGCTCTGAATTTGGATTTAAACATGAAAATTGGCGATGTCGAATTTCAGGGCGATGGTACAAAAGCCATATTTTATTATATTGCTGATGAAAGGATCGATTTTCGCCAATTAATACGAGATTTAGCCGACGAATTTAAAATCCGGGTCGAAATGCGGCAAATAGGTGCCCGGCAAGAAGCCGGACGTATCGGCGGAATTGCATCGTGCGGTCGAACGCTCTGTTGTTCATCGTGGATGACCGATTTTATTTCTGTTACAACAAACTCGGCACGATATCAGGAAATATCGCTCAATCCCCAAAAATTAGCCGGGCAATGCGGAAAACTAAAATGTTGCTTAAACTACGAGGTTGAAAGTTATAAAGATGCTCAAAAAGATTTTCCGACAAAAAGCTCTCTGGAAACTGAAGAAGGAACGGCATATTATTTCAAAACAGATATCTATCGGCGAACGATTTGGTATTCGTTCAAAGAAGATACTTTGAGCAATATTACAGCAGTTTCGGTCGATAGAGCAAAAGAAATATTGGCGATGAATAAGCTTGGAAAAAAACCGCAAAAATTAGCAGAAAGTGTTATAAAAGAAGTGGTTATTAACGGTTCCGAATATCAAAACGGCGTTGGACAGGAGAGTTTGACACGTTTTCAAAATACAAGCGAAAAGAGCAAGAAAAAACGCAAGAAACACGGAAATAAGGACATTCAGAAAGACGACACAAATCAATCGGCTAAAACTTTGAACAAAAAAGATTCAAAAAACGAAATCAAAACCGAAATAATAAAGGAAATTGCAGTGGAAAAAAAAGATAACGTTGCAAAAAAAATTGTTTTGAAAAAAAATAAATCGGAAAACGAGCAAAATAATGATACGAACACCATTCAATAAGTCGTTTTTTTTACGCTATTCTCTTCTTTCTTTTACACTCTTTTTTTTTTCGTGCAGTGGTTTGCCGGTTTTTCAGCAAGGTGTCGAATTTGAAAATGGATTCTGGGAGCCTTCTCAAATCACCGAATTTAAAGTGAATATCGAAAATCCGGAAAAATCCTGCGACGTGTCTGTCGATTTTAAAAATACGAAAGACTTCCTGTCGTCAAATATATGGCTGAATATCAGCGTTATATCACCTTCCGGAAAAAATCAAAGCGAGCGTGTCGAATTTTTTATAACCGACAACAAAGGGAAATGGCTTGGAAACGAAAGGCGGCATTCGGTTGAGAATAAATTCCTTTTTAAAAAAAACATTCGCTTTCCCGAAAAAGGAATTTATATCTTTAAAATTGCTCAAATTATGAGAGAGAACTTCACGCCTCGTGCTCTTTCTGTCGGCATTTCGATTGAAGACTCCAAGAAATTGCAAAATTGATAGTTAGCGTGGGTTTGTTGACAAAAAAATCACCCCAAAAACAATGCAAGACGTGTAATTCGTTGTGAATCCCTTCCTGAAAGACAGCGAATACTTAGTCTCAAATCGTTAAATTGAAAAGCAGAACATCATCAACCCGTGCATTGTCGGCTTGCCAACGGTGAAAAATCTCCTCAATCATATTTTTTTGTTCATCGGGCGGAAGGTTGTGAACGTATGATAAAAGTTGTTTGAAACGTGTTCGCATAAACCGTTGGTTGTCCGGTCCGCCAAACTGGTCTAACAATCCATCGGAAAATAGATACAAAGAATCGTTTTTCTGCAATTGAAAATACTGAGTCTGAAAATTTTTCTGCAATCTAAAAAAAGCAATCGGCATTCTATCGGCTTTAAGTTCAAATATTTGGTCTTCGCGGTAGATATATAAAGGATTGTAGGCTCCGGCAAATTCCATTTCCATGCTGTCGCGGTCGATAATCACCAAAGCAATGTCCATGCCGTCTTTTGTTTTTGAATCGGCTGTTTGATGTAAAGATGTAATTACTTTCTCGCGAAGTTTGTCTAAAATTTGCCCTGCCGTAAGTTGATTTTGGGTAATGTTGATTTCCGAAACAATTTCGTTGAGAAACGAAATGCCCAACATACTGAGAAATCCACCCGGAACGCCGTGCCCTGTGCAATCGGCAGCCACTAAAAAAACTTTATTTCCAATGGTTTTTAACCAATAAAAATCGCCGCTGACAATATCGCGCGGTTCGTAAAAAATAAAATATCCGGTAAACAGATTTTCAATCTCATCGGTATATGGTAAAATGGCTTTTTGAATGAGCGAAGCATAACGAACGCCTGCTTGAATTTCTTGATTTTGTCGTTCTATTTTTTCGCTTTGAACAAGTATTGCATCGTTCTTTGTTCTGATTTCGTGGTTTTGTTTGCGAATTTCCGTTGTTCGCCGCAGAACAACTTCTTCCAGCTCTTCGTTTCTTTTTTGCATCATGATTTCGCGACGCCGGTGAAGATAATTTGTTATCCCCAAACCCAATATAAGTGTACCTAATACAATAAAGGTTATAAACCACCACGATTGGCTGAAAGGCGGTATAATTTTTAATTTCAAATTAACCGGTTTGCTTGTTTGTCCGAGTATGTTTTGAGCCTTAATTTGAATCGAAAATCGCCCGGGAGCCAAATGCGAAAAAATGATTTTGGAACCCAAAGAAGGAACAAACGTTGTATCATTTTTTTCGATAATTTGATAGTAATATTCTACCGAATTTTGTTTTAAATAAAAAGGTGCTGATACCTGAACCTGTAAATTTCCAAAATCATGATTCATTTTGATTTCCGATAAATTGCTCAGTGTGTCCGATTCGTTTAAAACAATATTTTGAATATGCACATTAAAATTTTGATTTGTCGATGAATCTGTCGCTGAATTTTGAATTTGATACAATTGATTTTTTTCGTTGGTAAACCAAATATTCTGTTGTGAATCTTGATAATACAGATTGAGACGCTCGAAAAGCTTTAAAAATCTCAGCTTGGCTTTTGTGTCTTCCTTTTTCGATAGAAAAATGAAATCTTTCCCGTTAATAATCATATTGATACCTTGTTGAGGATAGAAAAACACCGATTTTGTTGTAAGATATTTATCAAATTGATGATTTTCGACTATCGAATCAGAATGTTTGTTGTACTGAAAAATTTTATCAGACGAAAAAAACAAAATGCTGCTATTATTTCGCCGAACCGTAATTTTTTCGGGCAATTGAGTCGTAATAAGATATTTATGAATTTCAAAATGATTTCTCGTATCTTCTGTCAATCGAAAAACACTATTTCGCGAACCTGCCCAAATCGAGTTTTCGTATTGGGCAATTGAGGAAATATTTTCCAAAACCTCGTTTTCAAAGTTCAATTCTTCAATCGCAGCATTTGGGGCTGCCGAAACAATTCGATAAATCTTATTCCCTGCCGATACAAAAGCCTGCTCCGAACCATTTTCATAATAAATATCGTTAATGTATTGTTTTACAATTAATTCACTCACTTTCTCGCCCTTAATAAAATATAATCCTGAATTGGTTTCTGCCAATAATCCGCCACCGAAATCAATAATTTGCTTTACTTTACCTTTAACACCTTCAATTTTTTTAAAAATATTTTTTACCGATTGCAATTCGTATATCTTTTTCGACACCACAACGGTTTTAATTTTTGGAATTTCTTTTTTTGTCGTATTACCTGTGTTTGTGTTTGTTAAATCCGATGAATTTGGATTTGGTTTATTTTCGTTTTTTGTGTTTTCATCTGGAATATTCTCGTCTGATTTTTTTCTGTTTTTCCATTTTTTCCAACGTTCTTTCAAACTTAATTTTTCTTCCGGTTCTGTTTGGTTGATATTATTTTGTTCCGGATTATTTTCATCGGTTTTGCTTTGTTCTTCTTTTTTTTTCGGAAAAGTTTTAATCTGTTTTTTTTCGAGAATTTCTATTTCTTTAAAATCTTTCAACTTGGTCAAATAAAAAAGACCATCGGAAGCCCCAATATAAAGTGACGTATCGCTTTTATATATCGAAGCAATGCTTCCTTCAATGCCCGGAAAGATGCTGTAATTTTTCACCGGCAAATCAAAATCAATACGGGTCAATCCCGAAGCGTGCGACAGCCATAAACCATTTTCCTTATCGAGAGCGGTAGCATATATTTCGTCTTCCGGAAGCCCGGTTCTGTAATTAAGTGTTGCCAAAGTTTGCCCATCGCTCTTCCGAACAAGTACAGCACCGCCTTCCAATGTGTAAATTACAAATCGATTTTCATCTAATTCCGTTCCGCCCGCCACAACACTTTCCCGAACGTAATCGCTCGATTCAATAATGTAAGGGTTCAAATTTTTCCCATCGAATTGGTAAAATTTATTGTCGTTGGTTCCGATAATAACCGAATTGTTTGCAGCCCAAGCAATGCCAAACAACACATTGGTTTTCGATAATTCGCTCGTATTCGGAATTACAACTGCCTCCATATCAGATACATCAACAATTCCAAGCGTAGGGTCAACTGCATATATTTTTTCGGACAATACAAATATTCCCTTCATCGGCAGCGATGAAGGCAAAACAATTTCTTTCAGTTTACTCAAATTTTCGAGCGATGCACACAAAATTTTCTCTTCGTTATAAAACCAGACCTTTTTGTCGGCAATTTCAATTTTAGAAAAAACATTCCCTGTTTCACCCGATTTGTACATTGCAACATATTTATAATTTCCTTTGCTGTCTCGTTTCAGATACCCAAAGCCATTGTTGCAGCCAAGAAAAATTGTTTTTGATTCGGGTTCTTTGACAACGATGTAAGGAATCGTGCCAATATCTACCAATTGCGAGTGTTGCCCATCGAAAATAAAAATACCCTTTCGTGTTGCCAAAATAATTTCGCCCGTTTCGGCTTGTGCTATCGACCAAACCGGGAATTGAAGAATTTCATCGAAAATAAAATTTGTTGAATAGGCAGCACCGTCAATTTCTGAGTAAGTCGAAATGCTGCTCAGCGTTTTTAACCGATGATTTAATATCGAGTTTGTATAGTATATTGCTGATATATTGATAAACAGCATTATCGACAATATCAAAAACCATTTTATTTTTGTAAATTTCACGGAGTACTCGATAATTAGTGGTTTAAAGTCGGATTCATTATTCTTCCCATTAATAAAACAGAGCCGGTCGCACTATCGCGAACAATGAATATATACGGACGGTTTGCACAAAAAGTTTCGCTTCCGACAGATGTTTCCGAAATATTGACGATGTCCGTGTTTGGGCTTTTATCGGAATAAATACCATTTTCGTCCATTCTCAAGAATCCAAATTGTTTTATCAACGAAATTGAGATAATTTTAGAGCTTATAGCAGATAAATTGGGATATTGCGAAAAGAGTATCGGAGCTTTTTCGGATAAATAATTTTCTTTAATATCATTGTTTTGTTGAATTTCAATTTTTGGCAAACACACATTCGTACTAATTTTATGTGCTCCTTGAAGCCAAAAATTCAAATTCGTTTCCGAAATCTGAGCTTCAAGCTCAAAAATACCCTCGTTTTTTTTAGGTATTACCACGATGAGTGAATTTTGAATGTTGAACGGAATCTCGATAAATTCCATTTCTTTTGTCTGCCCATATCGTATAAGCATTACTTGATTCATAAAATCCGTTGATACAGAATCTTTCTCGTTGAGATGAAAATAGTCCGGTTTTGTTGTTTTCAATGAAAATTTATTTTTCCAATCGGCATTTAAAACCGAAATATTGCATGTAATCATTTTACTGTCGGCAGGCAATTCTTCGAATGTAAAAAAAGGCGTATGAAACGAACTTAAACCTGTTGAAAGCAATGAATCTAATTTCTTTTGATTTCCCATTACCGAAACGGAATAATCCAGACTGTCGAATTTCGTATTAAAAACCTTTTCCGATTGGTTTTGATAGGTTTTGTTCAGCGGATATTTTGAGGGTAAAATACAATAATTACTCGTTTTATGGTAATATTCGGAGCTCTGAGTCCCATTATTTGAAGAAAGAATGAAATCGAAAGCATTCAAAATTTCGTTGTCTTTGTAGTAAAAACAAAATGCTTTTGCAGTTTCCGCAGCAACTTTTCCCTGCATTCCAATATAAAGAGAAGCCGCTAACGAACTGATTCCCTCTGGATAGAAAATGAAATTTGAAGAATTGCGTTCGGTCGAAAGTTTGAAAAAATCGAATGCAAATTGATTATTACCTCCGACAGTTGAGGAAATCAGTGAGTCATTTTGCGAAAATAATTTCAAAGACGCGAAAAAAAATACAATAACAAAAATAAAATGACGTACCATTTGTGTCGAATTTAAACTCAACTTACAATATTTATACCGAAAAGTCAATAATTTTTTATGATTTTGTAAATACAAATGGTTCCGTTTTTATTTTATTTCGATTTTTGAAAAGAAAAAATAATCTATAAAATGTTTGGTGAGAATAATAATAAAAAGGAATTTTAAATATCTTTGTGCATCGAACTGTAAAAAATGAGTTATGATACAAATAAAAGATTTCAAAGATTACGAAGGCAAACAAATAGAAACCCAAGGCTGGGTAATGAATAAAAGAAGCAGCAAGGGAATCGAATTTTTAATTTTACGCGACGGAAGCGGTTTTGTACAAGCAATTGTCACCGAAACCGAAGCCGGCGAGCAAGCATATACCGCAGCCAAACAGTGCAACCAGGAAACTTCTGTTCGCATCAAAGGAACGGTTGTAAAAGATGAAAAACAAATCGGCGGCTACGAACTGCACATTTCCCAACTCGAAATTATAGGACATTCCGAAGACTATCCCATCAGCAATAAAGCACACGGTATCGAATTTTTGGCTGATAATCGGCATCTTTGGTTACGTTCTAAACGCCAATGGGCAATAATGAAAATCAGAAATCAAATCATTTTTGCCATTCATAATTTCTTTCAGAAAGAAGGTTTTGTTCAAATGGATGCCCCAATTTTTACCGGCAACGCTGCCGAAGGTACCACCACCTTGTTTTCGACCGATTTCTACGAGCAACCCGCATACCTTTCGCAATCGGGGCAACTCTACGGTGAAGCAATGGCAATGGCAATGGGAAAAATTTATACTTTTGGTCCTACATTTCGTGCCGAAAAATCTAAAACACGGCGCCACCTCTCCGAGTTTTGGATGATAGAACCCGAAATGGCTTTCTTCGATTTAGAGATGAACATGAACTTGATAGAAGCTTTCCTGAAATTCGTTACCGCTTCCGTTTTAGAAAATTGTAAACCTGAATTTGAAATTTTGGAACGCGATACAACAATTTTTGAAAACATGGCGAATACCAATTTCACACGTTTGACTTACGATGATGCCGTAAAAATTCTTAAAGGCGAAAAAGAAGTCAATGGGCGTAAAACAACAGAAACGCTCCAACAGGATTTATCCGAAGTATTGCAGGAAATAGAAAAGATAAACCAAGAAATCAGCGAAAAAGAAAAAGCAATTTCCGAAAGTACCATTTCAAAAGGACAAAGTAATTTTATACGCAATAAAATCGACCAATTAAAAAATACACTCAAAGACTTAGAAGTAAAAGCCAAAAATATACCGGAATGGCTCAAATCGGCAGCCGATTTCACCTACGGCGAAGATTTCGGAGGCTCCGATGAAACGGTACTCACCCGAATGTTCGATGTTCCGGTGATGGTTTACAATTGGCCCCACGAAGTAAAGGCATTTTACATGAAAAGAGACAAAAACAGTCCATTGTTGGCGAAAGGTGTTGACGTATTAGCCCCCGAAGGTTATGGCGAAATTGTCGGCGGCGGCGAACGGGAAACCGATTTGAACCTGCTCATCGAAAAAATCAATGAACACAAACTTCCGATGTCGGTTTTTGAGTGGTATTTAGATTTACGAAAATACGGTTCCGTTCCCCATTCCGGTTTTGGGCTGGGGCTTGAACGCATGGTGGCATGGGTTTGTAAACTGCCGCACATTCGCGAAACCATACCCTTCCCTCGAATGTACGGGCGATTGATGCCATAAAAAAATAAGCATATCGAAAATGATATGCTTTTTTCATTTTCAGATGAAAGTTGTTTTAAGAGGTCGAGTGTTTCCGAAATTCTATTGCTTCAAAAATAGTTTCAACACATTTTGCTGTATTTCTTTTAATATCACTCTCCCAAAAACGCAATACAATCCACCCATCTGCAACAAGTTGCTGATTTACATGAATATCTCTCTTAATATTACCTTCTATTTTAGGAAACCAAAATTCGCGTTTCGATTTGATTTCAAATTTTCGTGTATCCCAGTTTCTTCCGTGAAAAAATTCACTGTCGCAAAACACGGCTATTTTTTTTCCAATGAAAACCAAATCAGGTTTTCCGGTTACTGAGGCAAGATTTTTTCTATACCTCAAACCCACATTCCACAATGCTTTTGCTAAAATTTTTTCAATGCGTGTCCCTTTCGATTTTACTGCCTGCATATTCTTACTCCGTTGTGCCGGGCTGTGATTATCCATCGAAAAAAATTATTTTGCGTTTGAAAGATATTTTTTTATAGCTTCTTTGCCTTGCATTACGACTTCGACCGGAGGAAATTCCAAAGGATTATCGTCCAAAATTATACCTTTTGTCGCTTGTTTATAATGGATTTCCATATTCATTTCAGTTAAAAAATATGGAATAAATTGCAGCTTGTTACCCATCAAATCCAATTCTTCGAGATGTTGAAGCGATGCAATTTCAGCTGGCAATATCGAAATTTGGTTGCCCTGCGAGAAAGACAGAGAGCGTAGATTTTTTAATTTTTGTATCGCTTTCGGAATACGTGAAATTCGATTCAACCCTAACTCTAAGTGTTCCAAATGCGATAATTCAAATAATTCATCGGGCAACTCTGTGATAAGATTACTCATAAGCAATAAAATTCGCAAATTCGATAATTTTTTAATTTCTGCCGGGATAATCGAAATTTCGGTTCCTATGAGATTGAGCTCCTCCAAACTCTTGATCTTCAAAACAGAAGGTGGAATTTTTTCGAGCGGATTTCCGGCTAAATCTAATTTTTTCAGATTTTGAATTTCCGACGTTTCACTCGGAATCCGCTTCAATTGATTATAATCCAAAGATAGTGTTCGCAAATTGCTCAATTTCCCTAACGAAGAAGGGAGAGAACTGATTTGGTTAAACCCCAGATTCAAAAATTCCAACCCGCTCGATTCACAAAATTCATCAGGCAAGCTCGATATCTGATTCCCATTGATGTACAACCGAAAAAGACTTGTAAGACCTATTAATTCCGAAGGAATTTCGCGAAACGAATTGTTGCTGATATCAAGAACCTGCAACGAAATTAAGCCATTAAATCCTTCGGGTAATTGCGAAATTTCGGTTTGTGATAAATTTAAAAAGGAGAGTTTTGAAAACCGGTTGATACATTTGGGAATCGTTCGTAATTTATTGACACTCATATCTAAATCGAGCAATCCTTGCGGAAAAATCGGTTCACAATCCAACTCGTGAAGCAAATTATTGCTGATATTGAAACTTTCAAGTTTTTGCAGGCTTGCTATTTCTTTTGGTATTGCGGTAAATTGATTGTAAGACAAATTAAGATATCGTAGCTCGGATAATTTCCTGATGTTCGAAGGCAATTTCGACAAATAATTTTCTTCTGCTGAAAGTTCTTGAAGAGATTCTATTTCGCAGATAATATCCGGTAATTTTTCCAAAAAAGCGTTGGTAATTTTAATTTTAATAATTTCGCTGGCTTCATTCAATTCAAAACGTGCAAAATCATCGTATGACCATGTGTCGATATTGAATTTTGACTCTTTGAATATTTTTCCGGTTTCGGTTTCTAAACGTGCGATAATTTCGGTATAAACTTGCATAACCTGTACATTATTTTGTATCAAATTTCATCATTTTTTTTCTCTTAGCCAAAATTTTTTTACAGTATAAATTAATGATTTTTTTTAGATTTCATTCCAATGTCGTTTAGTAAAGAAATGTATTTGCTGTTCGGCTTAGACTCTGCCTTCGTCCGTCATATCCTGAGGCTGTCTCAAAAGCCTCCAAAAATATGTATTAACTTTATAGGATTTTAATACGTCATAAAATTGATTTTTTTTATGGCGTATTTTTTTACTTATTTTTTTAATATTTTAATTTTTTCAAGTTATTTTTTTGTCCTTTTAAGTTATGTGCATGACAAAAATTTAAAAATACTGATATTTAGCACATTAATTCCTGTTGCAAGGA
>DYMH01000010.1:35778-46557 GCA_020721645.1 Draconibacterium orientale | reverse complement strand
TTTACTGATTTTGGATTTAAAAAAATATTTGGTTCAGAGCCAAATAAAGATTTATTGATTGATTTTCTAAACGAACTTTTAAAAACGAAAGAGAAAATAAAGAATTTAACTTACAAAAAAACAGAACATTTAGGTTCAACCGATGCTGACAGAAAAGCCATTTTTTATTTGTATTGCGAAAATGAAAAAGGTGAAAAATTTATTGTTGAATTACAAAAAGTTAAACAACAGTTTTTTAAAGACAGAAGTTTGTATTATGCAACTTTCCCAATTCAAGAACAAGCAATTAAAGGAGAATGGAATTACGAATTAAAAACTGTTTATTGTATCGGAATACTTGATTTTGTATTTGACGACCAAGATAAAGACAAATTAGTTGTAGATGAAATAGGATTAATCAGCAAAAAAACAGGAAAAGTTTTCAATGAAAAACTGTCTTTTGTTTATGTGCAAATGCCAAATTTTTTGAAAACAGAAGACGAATTAGAAACCCACGAAGAAAAATGGTTTTATTTATTAAAAAACCTACATAAATTCGACAGAATACCGTCAAAATTACAAGATAAAATTTTTAAAAAAGTATTTAAAATTGCAGAAATTGCAAAGTATTCAGCAGACGAAAAACAAAGATACATAGATAGTTTAAAATTTTATCTGGATTTAAAAAATTCATTGGAGTATGCAAAATTCGAAGTGAAAACAGAGATAATTATTGAAATGATTAAGGAAGGAATGGACAACGAATTAATCAAAAAATTGACTAAAATTTCCTTTGAAAATATTGAAAAAATTCGCAATCAGCTGAATGATAAATAATAATGAGATTCACATACGATATGCGATAATTGCCGACTTTTGTGGTATGTTGAAGAAACATTTGAGCAACTCTGAAACGATAGTACTTTTAATTTCAGTAATATACGCATATTGTTTTTCGATATTACGAATTGCATTTTTAGTATCATTTAATACTATCTAATTTTTTTCAGAATATAAAAAAAAAATATGCCACAAAAATTCATAAAAAACGCAGTCGGTCGCCTCATCCCGACCGAAATCAACGGACAACCGCAAGTTCCTTTCCTCGGAATCGGAAAATACAAGCCCGAAAGTCGAAAACATGCACCTCGCATTTATTCATGTGCCGATTATCCTTTGGATGGCAACAAACAAGCGGCTTCGCTGAAAGAAGCTCTCATCAAAGCAGGTTTGAAAGACGGAATGACCATTTCGTCGCATCACCATTTCCGCGACGGCGATTTGGTTATGGTTCAAGTGTTTGACATCGCACACGAACTCGGAATCAAAGATTTACGCTGGTTTCCGTCTGCTTCGTTTTCGTGCCATGCACCGCTCGTAAAATATCTCGAAGACGGCACCATTCATCATATCGAAGGCAGCATGAACGGACCACTCGGAAAATTTACATCGGAAGGAAAAATGAAAGGAACGGCAATTTTACGTTCGCACGGCGGTCGTTATCAGGCAATTCAGGACGGCGAAGTTCAGATTGATATTGCAATCATCGTAGCCGGAGCTGCCGATTCGTTCGGCAATGCCAACGGCGTACACGGCGAATCCACAAGCGGTTCGCTCGGTTTCGCACTCGCCGATTCGCAATATGCTGATAAAGTGATTGTTGTAACCGATAATTTGATTCCATTTCCATGCGTTCCATGGCAAATTCAGGGAAATTATGTCGATTACACGGTTTTGGTTGATAAAGTCGGAATTCCCGAAAAAATTGTTTCGGGTACTACTCAAATAACAAAAAGTCCGGACCGATTATTTTTGGCAGAATTAACCGCAAAATTCTGCGATGCCGCAGGATTAATAAAAGACGGATTTTCGTTTCAAACCGGCGCCGGCGGTACTTCGCTTTCGGTAAGTACCTATTTTGCAGATATTATGCGTGCACGAGGCATCAAAGCCCGATATGCTCGCGGAGGCAGCAACAAATACATGGTGCAAATGCTCGAAGAGGGTTTGGTTGATTATATTTTGGACGGACAAACATTTGATTTAGAAGGTGTTCGCTCCATGCGAGACAACGCACATCACGTAGCTACAAGTCCGTTTACAAGTTACAATTATCACTCGAAAGGAAATTTTTCGGGAATTACCGACATCGTAATTCTCGGTGCCACGGAAGTGGATTTAGATTTCAACGCCAATGTCGTAACGCATTCCGACGGTTTGCTGCTGCACGGAATCGGCGGTTGGCAAAATTGTTTGTTCGGAAAAACCGTTATTCTTCCGCTTCCGCTTTTCAGAAACAGAATGCCTGTGGTTGTCGATCAAGTTACAACGATTTGCGGTCCGGGTGAATTGATTGATGTTATTGTAACAGAACGAGGAATTGCTATAAATCCGCTTCGACAAGATTTGATTGATGCCGTAAAAAATGCCGGTTTGCCTCTGAAAACAATCAAAGAATTGAAAGACGAAGCCGAAAAAATTTGCGGAGTTCCCGACAAACCCGTTTTCGACGACCAAATCATTGCCGCCATCAAATGGGTCGACGGAACTGTGATTGATGTTGTGAGGAAAGTAAAGGGTTAATTTTTTGATGTGCTGATGTTTAAATCTATATCAACAAAAAAATATAATAACAAAATTCAGAATGAGTAAAAATAAAAAAGAAGAACCAATTAAACCAATGACTCCGGAAATGGCACAAATGGCGAATGCTAAATTATCGGAATATCTTCAAAACATGAATTTTGGCAGTGTTGAAGAGATGAACGAATTTATCCAAAATAATGTTGTTGGAAAACGAATCGACGAAATCGTTCCGAAAAAAAAAGGAAAAATATCGAATATCGAAAAGTCCGATGATTTGATGTACGAAGCTTATGAAAGCAGTCCGAAAAAAGGTATAAAATTGGCAAAAGAAGCCTTGGCTCTTTATTCCGAAAATATAAGAGCATTGAATTACTTAGCAGACCATTCAACAACGGTACAAAATGCAAGTAAACTGTATAAAGAATCGATCGAAATTGGGAAAAAACAGCTTGGTGAAGATTTTTTTAAGCAAAACAAAGGTCATTTTTGGTTAATTCACGAAACAAGACCTTTTATGGAGGCAAAATATAACTTCGCAATTTGTCTCAAAGAACTGGACAAAACAGAAGATGCCATTCGTGAATTTACCGAAATTCTTGAGTTAAATCCGAATGACAATCAAGGAGTACGTTATGTATTAGCATCTGCTTTGTTGGAAAGTAAAAAGTATGATGCCTATTTTAAACTTTACAAGGAATTTGAAGATGAATTTTCGGCATTTTGGCTTTTCAATTATGCATTGTTTTTGTTTCTCACAGAAGGTGCTACAATTAAAACAAACAAAGCACTAAAAGATGCCGACAAACAAAACAAACATGTCCTGCTTTATCTGACCCGACAAAAAGTATTTGATGCCAACAATGTTGCTGATTATTACAGCCCCGGACAAGAAAACGAAGCCGAACTTTATTTAATCGACAACATTCCGTTATGGATTGCACACCCGGAAACAGTTGATTGGATCGCAAATTATATCAAAAGTAAAAAAAAGTAAACGTGTCGGAAAATCGTATATAAATTGTAAACAACTGTAAATAATGGTTTACCGAATATAAAGTTAAAAAAATATTCGAATATTCTAAGTAAGATATTCGGCATTTTTTTACAATAAATTTTGTATATTTGTTTTAAACTGAAAAAGGTATGGAAACTCACTTGGAAATTGAAAAATCGTTGCTTGAAGAAGCACAAAAGTATGCACAAGTATCTGATACCAAGGAATTAATACGCATTGTTTTTTACGAATATATTGAAAATCATAAAAAAAAGAATATAATGGATTTGAAAGGTAAAATTAAATTCTCCGACAATTATGATTATAAAAATATGAGAAAAACCGAACTTTTATGATACTTGTCGATACAAGCGTGTTTATCAACTATTTTAAAGGTGTTGAAAACGAATCTACATTAAAATTGTACAATATTCTATCCGAAAATATAACATTTGGTATAAATAATTAATGCATATCCGTAAAGACGAATTCCATTTTTTTGAACTGATTTTCGATAATCCCGAAGGGATTGAATTTCAATAACCGGGTACGAAGTGCCCGGTTAAAGCACGACTGCCGAACAAGCCTGAAGGGCTTGAATGTTTAACAGATTACAATTCAACCCTTTTCGGGTTGTTTAGCCGATTCCTCTTCTTCCCCGCACTTCGTACGGGGTTATTAAAATTCAACACCTTCGGTGTTGTTTAAATTTAATAAATGATTGATATCCCCGGAACTTCAAAATTTTGTCATTACGAATAAGCATTAAATATTTTTTTTGCTATACCCAAATATTGTGATAAAATTCAATGACTATCTCCGGCTTTCAAGCCCGTGTCTGCAAAATGCACATTATGGGCTTTAGCCACAAAACGATACTCTATTTTTGGTTAAAGCCGGTTTTGCTTTTTTATGTTACACCGGCTTGAAAGCCGGAGATAGTCAATAAAATATCATTTTAAGAATTACACAGTATTTGCGTAACAATTCGTAGCACAATAGATTTGCTTATTGTACAAACAGCAATAGAAAACGATTTATTTTTGTTGCATTCCGATAATGATTTTGTGAACCTGTCAAAAATTATAACAAATCTTAAGTTTTATTAGAATATACAAGCTCTACAACTTATTCATCTTGGACGTTTCACCTAAAAAAAGCTGTTCTTTCGAGCAGCTTTTTCTAATTTTTAATTCTGATTCAATTATCAAAAATTATAAATCACAGAAAACAAAGTTCTTACGTTGGCAACATTTTCGGTCTTTTGTACAATACCTTTGTTGTCGATATCCAAAATATTGTTGGTTTTTGCGGCATAAGCAACTTGTGTATATTCGCACTCGACGGCTAAATTAAATTTACCCGAAATAAATACGATTCGCGGCGAAATTCTCGAAACCGATTTTATATCGTAACCTCTTGATGTTGATTTTAATCCGTTGATAATATTTGTTGCATTTGTAAAAGCTAATTCGGTGTCGAGACCCAAATTTTGAGTATATCCGGCAAAAATTCCGACCTGTATTTTTTTGCCGTTCGTATTGGCATCGAGCCAGAGCGAAAGAGTGTTGTAGGGCGAATAATTGACTTTTCCCGTTACCGGGTCGGCAATTGTATCAACAGCAAATCCGCCAAGCATTACCAAATCCGTTAAATTTTGCCCGTAAACTCCTAGAAATTTGACGCTTACAGACGGAACAACAATTTTCAGAAACGCCGTTGCAGCGTAACTTCCGACAGTTTCATTGACTTTATAGACTTTGCCGCCGGCGGTACTCGACAAACGGGGTCGTAACATTTTGTATTCAACCCCCAAACCTGCAAAAAATTCGGTTTTTAACGAGTCATTTTTTTGTGCATATTGAAATTGCAAATTCATTTCGGGAATTGCACTGTTTCTCATTAAATCCGAACCTCCGGAACTGACAAAATCTCGCTGACTGTTTACAACACCGATAATGCTGATTTTGTTGATTTTATGAGTCAGGCGGATTTGCGGATTGCGCGAAAATGGCTGAAAAGGAACGCCTGTATTGAACGAAATAACTCCCGGAAATGAGTTTGGAACAAAAAACGGATGCCAATATTGACCGAACAACAGCTCGGTTTTCGCCCAGTTTAATTTTGCAAACGCATGACGAAGTCTAAAACCGTTGGCATCGACAAAATTTGCATTTTCGTTGCCAAAAAAATCGGCTTCAAGAACTCCCGATGTTTTAGCACCAAAAGCGTCGGGACCTGTAATTTTACCGCTTAGTCGAGATTGTATCGACACGAAATTGAAATTTGCACCTGCATTAATATCTTCTCCAACCGAATCGAGCATTACTGATTTCGGATACAGCAAAAAATGTCCTTCGCGAATCGAAACATTTTGCCGTGTATCCAAGAAAAAATCATTTTTTACAAAACCGGAAAACGTGATACTGCTTTTTATCTGATTATCTTGCACTTGGGCAAACACAATTCCGGGAAAAATTAACATTAAAAATAGTAATGATTTTTTCATTTGGTAGGTTTTAATTTGAGGTGAAATCTTAAAATTATTAATTATCAAAATTATGCACTAAATGTAGGTATTTTAAATTTTACGGAAAAATGAATGTTAAAAAAAATTATATATCTTTATATCACAAATTTCAACTTTAAACAAATATAAAATGAAAAAAATATTGGTAAGTTTATTTTTCATATTACCGGTTTCCTTATTTTCCCAAACCTCGAAAAAAGAAAAAACTCTTACAAACGATGAGATAAAATTCAAACAATGTTCGTTTGACCCCGAAGCATCGGCAGTAGTTTTAAGCGATTACACCGAGTATTGGTTTGATACGAATCCGAACGGTAAGAATTTGTTTTTATTTGTCCGCCAAAGACTGCGAATAAAAATCCTAACAGAAGAAGGATTAAAATATGCAAAAATTAAAATTGCATATCACAACATGCATTGCGAAGAATTATTCGGCGAAAACACATTCACAATCAAAGGTTTAACCCACACTATTGATTCCGACGGAAAAATTAAGAAAACGAAACTCAAAAATAAAAATATCACGTATCGTGATTCTTTAAAATGCACATCGTTCGCCGAATTTGAAATGCCGGAAGTAAAAGTAGGTTCTATCATTGAATACACCGTAACTCGCCCAACATTGGAACTCGAAAAGCCTTCCACGCGCTATTTGCAGTACGATATTCCGGTGTTATTCAGCCAAACAGTTTTCGATGTACCGCGTTATTTTGAATATCTATTTTCATCGGAATCGATGGCTGATATGGAAACCGACACGCAAAAAGATTATAATAAAGTAATAGTTTATCCGTCACAAATTTATTACGGCGGCGGAAGAGTGCGACAAATTAACGAAACAATCGATTTGTCCGGAACATCGTTTTTGTTCGAAATCAGCAATATCCCTTCATTCAAAGCAGAAAAAAAACTATTTTCCGATAACACCTACCGAAAAAAAATCTCATTTCATTTAAAAACCTTACGAAATGATAACTTAGCTTATGGCTGGAAATCATTAACTTACAATCTATTCAATACTCTTTCACCCGATTACGACCGATTGACTCCCGGACAGCGCAAAATGCACCCTTATCCTGCGGGTTTCTATGCTTACAACTTGCCAACTTGGGAAGAACTCAACCAAAGTTTATTGAACAGCGACAAATTCGGTTTAGCACTTGTAAAATTTTGGGATTGCAAATCTTTGATTGACAGTCTGACAGGAGGTTTAACCGATGACTCTCTTAAAGTGATGAATATTTATAATTATGTTCGAAATGCAATCAAATGGAACAAGCACTATGATATTTATGCCGATGTTTCGGATAATATTTTCAAGAAACTTTATGCAAAAGCCGGCGGCTCGGTGAAATACAATAATATCGGGAAATTAGTCCAAGATACAACAGCAACAAGCGGTGTAATTAATTTTATGATGATGTATCTGTTACGAAAAGCGAATATATTGGTAAATCCGGTCTTGATTTCGACTCCGGGAAACGGAAAAATAGACGAAAATATTCCTGATGTCAATCAATTTAACAATACCATTGCGGAAGTGAAAATCAATGGAAAATTCTATTATCTTGATGCAGCAATTCCCGATGAAACATTTTATATTCCATACGGAAATACTGAAAAACGCTCAGGTTTTAAAGTCGAACCCGACAAATTCGGTATTTTAAATTACAATTTTCCATTTATTATACCTTTAAATTAATCGGATTTTTAAAATCGTTTAATTTCTTGAAAATGAACTATAATCAATGGTTTATTGATTCATTTTCATCAATTTTTATCAAAGCAAATACAGCATAATTAATCATGTCGAAATAATTAGCATCAACACCTTCCGAAATCAGGGTTTTGCCTTTATTGTCTTCGATTTGTTTGGTTCTGAAAATTTTCATCAAAATCAAATCGGTGTAGGAGCTTACTCGCATACTTCGCCATGCTTCATCGTAATCGTGATTTTTATTCATCATCAATTCTTTGGCACGTTCGATAAATTTCAAATAGAGCTCTTCGGCTTGCTCAACAGGCATATCCACTTTATCGGAAATTCCGCTTTCGAGTTGTATGAGAGCCATCACCGAATAATTAACAATTCCTATAAATTCATCGCGAATACCTTCCGGAATTTTACTCACTCTTTTTTCCTCTAACGTTCTGATTCTTTGAGCTTTGATAAGCAACTGGTCGGTAAGAGAAGTGGGGCGTAACACACGCCAAGCCGTGCCGTAATCTTTTGCCTTGTGAACAAAAATTTGGTGGCAGGCAGCAGTTGCATTTTTGTATTGTAGTTCGGTTTTAGTCATATATTTTTTGGCTTGAAATAAAGATAATGAGCAGGATTTGATGATTTAATTGATAGAAATAAAAGCATACATCTTATGTTACTGTATCCTTATCAAAATACAAAGAAACAAATATCAAAAAAATAATTTAAAGTCCACTTTTTTTTTTATATTGCACGATAAAAAGCATAATTTTTGTGAAGTCCTGTCTCGAAAATTTATCTCAAACAAACAATCCATGAAAATCTATTTTTTTGTCCTTATAATATTCATATCGAGCCAATTATATTCTCAAACTCTGAGCACAAAAAATCAACAAAAAGTTGATAAAATTTTGCAAAAAATTGAATCGGCAAAAAAATCAAATGATACCCAAAAAATAGGCGAATTAAACAAGAATTTGGGCGATATTTATGCTTCCGCAGATATAAAAAAAGCCGAAACATATTATATCGAAAGTTTACAATTCACAGAAGACCCATACGATAAAATAGGTCTTTGCATCAATTTAGCTCAACTTTTGGGAAATGCGAACGAATATCCCAAAGTTGTAAAATATTATCTGACAGCGGAAAAATATGCAAATCAAACGCAAAATCAAAAAGAAATTTACGACATCAATTTAGCAGTCGGCGATACTTATATTTTATGGAACAAACCCAAAGATGCCATCAACGCTTTCCACAAATCTCTGCAAATTTCGCTTGACCTTCAAAATCGTTGGAAAGTTACAAAATGCCTGAATCGTTTAATTGAAACCTACACACTGTTAAAGGATAAAAATCAAGCAGAGATTACAAAAAAACTGCTTTCAGAAAATTTTGACATAATAGAAATTGCCGTTTTTGGGCAAAAAAAAACGGAGCAATTTAAAGCCGAATTATTCGATTTAAAAAAAATTGTGTCCTTGATAGGAAATGAAAATCAAGGCTTAAAAGACAGTATCATGTCTCAAATTGTTGATATTGAGCAATTGCAAAAAGCAATATCTTCGCTTAGTGATACATTGAATGCCCAGCAAGCCGCACTCAAAAATATCAATCTGGAATTAGAACATAAAAGAAGCGAACTTACAAAAGTTGAAACATATCTCGAAAGAAGAAATATCGCCCTGTCGATTTCTGTTTTTATCATTTTAATCATTGGATTTCTTGCGGTATTGGCTTATCGAAATTATATTGTAAAGAAAAAACAACATCACCTTCTCGAAATTCAGAGACAGGAAATTTTGACTAAAAACGAAGAAATCACAAAACAAAACGAAGAAATAACAGGAAGTATTCGATATGCCGAACGAATTCAAAAAGCTCTGTTTCCGCCGGTCGAACGTTTTTCACAATTATTTCCCGAAAGTTTCATTTTTTTTAAACCCCGTGACATTGTGAGCGGCGATTTTTATTGGATTTCCGAAAAAAATAATAAAATAATCGTTGCAGCCGTTGATTGTACCGGACACAGCGTTCCGGGTGCTTTTATGAGTGTTCTCGGAATTACCTTTCTCGATGAAATCGTTAATAAAAACAATATTCTGACAGCCAACGAAATTATAAATCAACTTCGCGACAGCATCATTAAAAGTTTCCATCAGAGCGAATTTTCTTCGCAAACAAAAGACGGCATGGATTTGGCATTGGTGGTTATCGACAAAAAATCGATGAAAATGGAATATGCCGGAGCCTACAATCCTTTGATTTTGGTTCGAAACTCAGAAGCAACTATATATAAAGCCGACAGAAAACCGGCAGGATTTCACGACAAATTTAAAGATTCGTTCACAAATCATGTGATTGATATTCGGAAAGACGACCGAATTTATTTGTCTTCCGACGGATATTTGGACCAATTCGGCGGTGAAACAGCAAAAAAATTTCTACTCAACCGCTTTACAGAATTAATCACCAAAACATCAGAACTGCCAATGAATGAGCAATTTTTGGAAATTGAGCAGACTTTTACTAAGTGGAAAGGCACAATAGACCAAGTGGACGATGTTGTAGTGTTAGGAATTAAAATATAAACACAAAATAAAATCAAGTAATAGAAATGAATAGATTCGATAAAAGTGCCGAACAATGGGACGCAGAAGAAAGACGTGTGAATTTGGCAAAATCAATTTTCTCAGCAATCAACGATAAAGTAATTTTGAAAAATGATTTAACAATTGCCGATATTGGAACAGGAACAGGTTTATTACTCATTCAATTTCTCCCTTTCGCCAAGCAAATAGACGGTTTTGATAATTCGCAAGGAATGTTGAACGTTTTAACGGAAAAAATCAAACAGAATAAAATTGAAAATGTAACTTTGCACCAATTCAATGCCGACAAAGACGAACTGCCTGAAAATAAATACGATTTGGTGGTTTCGTCGATGACCTTTCACCATATCGAAAAAACAGAAGAAATACTCCG
>DYMH01000010.1:0-35678 GCA_020721645.1 Draconibacterium orientale | reverse complement strand
AAAAAAGAATCAAATTAGCAGTCTTTTTAATGTTAATTTTTAAAGTTGATATTTCAAAATATAAATTATAATTTACATTATATTTTGATGCGAAGAGTATAGTTTTATAATTTACACAAATAAATTCGCATCAAAAAACAGAATAAAATCGAAAAAATAAGCATTAAACAACCTCGGCAACCACAAAAGTGCTGCCTCCGATAAAAATCATATCATCGTTTTCAGCATTTTTCTTCGCTGCGGTATAAGCTTCATTTACAGTTGAATATGAATTCCCAACCAATCCAAATTCAACAGCTCGGTCGGCTAATAATTTTTCATTTAAAGCTCTGGGTATCGACGCTTTTGTGAAATAATAAAAGGCATCTTTGGGTAAAAGATGTAAAATTTTGGATATATCTTTATCGTTTACGGTTCCTAAAACAAAATGAAGTTGTTTGAATTTTTGCAATCTGATTTGCGAAACTACTTCCGAAATTCCGGCTTCATTATGCCCGGTATCGCACACAATCAGCGGATTTTTGCCTAAAACCTGCCATCGACCTTTGAATCCGGTATTTTGCTGTACTTTCGACAAGCCCGAAAAAATTTTATTCGTATCAATTTTTAACAGATTTTGCAGAATTTCAAGAGTTTGCAACACTGTTACTATATTTTTTTTTTGATAAATACCTTTCAAATCCGTTTTCAATCCGGCAAAATACAAACGTCCGCCTTTGAAAATATTGAAAATACTGCCTTCATCGGTGTTTCCGAGTGCATTTTCCGCCGAAAAAACCAAACTTGCCAAATGAAGCGGTGCACTCATTTCGTCGGCACGTTTTATAAACACACCGCGCGTTCCGGAATCAGCTTCGCCGATAACAACAGGAATATTAGGTTTGATAATTCCGGCTTTTTCGCCGGCAATTTTTTCGAGCGTATCACCCAAAAATTGCGTATGGTCGAAACTGATATTCGTAATCACCGAAACCAAAGGCGTGATGATATTTGTAGAATCCAAACGCCCGCCCATTCCTACTTCAACAACAGCAATATCAACCTTTTCAGCGGCAAAATACTCGAAAGCCAGAGCGACACTCATTTCAAAAAACGATGGTTTCAATTCGTCGAAAACCGATTTGAATTTATTAACGTAATCTACAACAAATTGTTCTGAAATCATCGCCCCGTTGATGCGTATTCGTTCGCGGTAATCTTTCAAATGCGGCGAAGTATATAAGCCTGTTTTGTATCCGGCTTCCTGCAAAACAGAAGCCAGCATGTGCGAAACCGAACCTTTTCCATTGGTTCCGGCTACGTGTATGGTTTTAAAACGTCGATGCGGCTGCAAACTGTAACGATCCAAAGCCTGTGTTGTATCCAGATTATTTTTATAGGCAGATTTGCCGATATGCTGATACATCGGTAGTTGGCTGAATAAATATTCGACGGTTTCGGAATAATTCATATCTCTGATTTTGAATTTCAATTGTTGTTCACAAAAGTATAATTTATTTTTCAGTCGAAACGAAATATTCGCCCAAACTCTGTCGTTTGAAAATTAAAATTTTTATCTTTGTTATAGTTCGCAAAGTTTTTTTAGACGGCAATCAATAAAATATGATTTTAATAAATTATCATTTAATGCAATTTACCTTACAATACTTTATACTTTTAACCTTAAACTTTTAAACTAAATATTATGTCCGAAAAACCCAAAATTTTTGTTCTCGATACCAATGTTATTTTGCACGATTTCAAGTGTATCTACAATTTTCAGGAAAACGATGTCGTGATACCGATTATTGTTTTGGAAGAATTGGATCAATTTAAAAAAGGAAGCAGTTTGATAAATTTCCATGCACGTGAATTTATGCGAGAATTGGACAGTTTAGCCGGAGAAAAATTGTTTGCCGAAGGTGTAAGCTTGGGCGAAAAAGCAGGAAAATTATTTATAGAACCGGGCAAAAAATTCTCGAAAGAGATGAAAGTTTCGTTCGAAGAAGATACTGCCGACCACAGAATTTTAGCAGTTGCCGATTTTTATACTCAAAAGCACAAGGACCGCATTGTTGTTCTGATTTCACAGGATATTAATTTGAGAATGAAGGCAAAGTCCCTGAAAATTGCTTCGGAAGATTACGAAACCGGGAAAATTGAAAATGTTGAGCAATTTAATAAAGAAGTTCCGACTTTCGATAATTGCGATGATTCGCTCATTTCTAAGTTATATCAAGCTGATGAAGGCATTGCCGCCGAAGAGTTTAAATTTTCGGAAAAGCCGGTATCTAACGACTATTTTGTATTAAAAGGTCAAAATTCGAGTGCGTTGGCAACTTATGTTCCAACAGATAAAATCATTCGTCGCGTTAACAAGCATTCGGCATACAATATTCGCCCGCGAAATGCCGAACAAACTTTTGCTCTCGATGCTTTGCTGAATCCGGCAATCAGTTTGGTATCGCTCACAGGCAAGGCAGGCACGGGAAAAACACTTTTAGCTTTGGCTGCTGCTTTGCAATTGCTCAAAGATTTTGAGCAGATACTCCTCGCCCGCCCTATTGTTCCTTTGTCGAACAAAGATTTAGGCTTTCTTCCGGGCGACGAACAAGCCAAAATCGGTCCGTACATGCAACCTCTGTTCGATAATTTGAGTGTGATTAAACAACAATTCGGTCGTCAAAGTAAAGATTATCAACGTATTGAAGAACTTCTGAAAGAAGAAAAGTTGATTATTACACCTTTGGCATATATTCGCGGTCGCAGTTTGTCAAAATCATATTTTATTATTGATGAAGCACAAAATTTGACACCGCACGAAGTTAAAACAATTATCACGCGAGCAGGTGAAGGTACAAAAATGATTTTTACGGGTGATATTAACCAAATCGATTCGCCGTATTTGGACAAAAAATCCAACGGCTTGTCGTATCTCACCGACAGAATGAAAGGACAAGATATTTTTGCACACGTAAATTTGGTAAAAGGAGAAAGAAGCTACTTGGCAGAACTGGCAAGCGACTTGCTGTAAGTGAAAAACTAAAAACTAAAAGTGAAAAACGAAATGATATTTTGTTCCTTTCATTTTCCATGCGTCAAATTACTAATTCCAAATTCCTAATTACTAATTAATTTATGATTTCAAAACGTTATGCCGGCATCGATATTGGCTCCAACGCAGTACGCTTACTTATTTCCGATATTTATCCCGGCAACACGTACAAAGAAGCAGTTATAAAAAAACGTGCGTTGCTCCGTTTGCCTGTGCGACTTGGCAGCGACGTTTTTTTAACCGGCAGTGTCGGCAAAAATAAAATGCAGGAATTGTTGCGAGCGATGCGTATTTACGGCGAATTAATTGATTTTTACAAAGTAGAACATTACCGTGCCTGTGCAACATCAGCCACACGAAGTTCGGGCAATAAAAGCGAAATTTTAAGCCGAATTTTTGAAGAAACAAAAATCGCTGTCGAGCCCATCGACGGCGAAGAAGAAGCTCTTTTACTGTTTGAAACAAACCGATATAATTTGCCCGAAGGCTCGCATTTTTTATCGGCAGATTTGGGCGGAGGCAGTTTGCAACTGACACTGTTCGATCGAGATAAACTGATTTGGACGCATTCCTACCAAATCGGTACGGTACGTATGATACACAACGTTGTCGCACCTTCGGAATATAAAAATTTTGAGGATAAAATGACTGAAATTTCTATGAAATACCCAAATCTAACAGTTATAGGTTCGGGCGGAAATATCATTAAAATCAGTAAAATATGCTCACAAAGCACGGTTCAAAAAGAGAGTATCAAACAATTGCTCACCCAATTGAAAGAAATGGATATTGAAACCCGTATGCGAACATATCAATTCGGCACCGACCGGGCAGACGTTATCGTTCCTGCCGCACAAATTTATATTGATTTGTTGAACATTCTGAAAATCAACACTATATACGTTCCAAAAACAGGGGTTGCCGATGGAATTATTAGGCATTTGTATGAGTTGCATATTGACGTAAAGTAATTGATAATGAATAATGAAAAATTGATGATTTGCTAAAAAATGCAATTGTTTTTTCAGCTTTAATTTGGAAATTATTAACTTTGATTTTAAATCAAAATCACGTAAATTCGTACTGTCAAAATATATCAATCACTATAAAATGTTATCACTGAAATTGGATTTACAACCTCAATTGGAAGAAAA
The DNA here is from genome assembly GCA_020721645.1 of Draconibacterium orientale. GTDB lineage: Bacteria > Bacteroidota > Bacteroidia > Bacteroidales > JAADGE01 > DYMH01. The sequence goes on along the minus strand of DYMH01000010.1, from coordinate 31,490 downwards.
AATTAAATATATTCTTTCGAGTTATTCTGACAAAAATATTTTTTTTAAAGAATTGATTTCTAATAAGATAATTGAATTAGAACGATCTGTAACAAATATTGAAAAAGACCTCAGAAAATTTGAACTGAAATATAGAATGGATTCCGAAAAATTTTATTCAGAATTTGAAAATGGAAATTTCGGAGATGAAGATGATTATATGATTTGGTCAGGTATTTTTGAGTTGTATTTAAAAAATCAAAAAGAATTGGGAAAATTATATGATTGAGAAATATTTCGAGAAAATTGAAAAGATAATTAATTCATTCAATGAAATTACGGACAATTATTCAACTCGCAAAAAAATCTACAATGACAGCCAAGGCTTGATTTTCGGTGAAATCATTTTTAAAAATGAATTTACACTTTCTTTTTTGGAATTAATAGATACTTCTCAAAAAAAGAAAATTAAATATAAATATCATTTTATGAACTCCGAAAAAGAGTTAATTTTCAGATACGATAACTCCAAAAATCATCCAAATTTATTAAATTTTCCGCATCATGTCCATTTGCAGAACGAAATATCAGCAAGTTCAGAACCCGATTTTTTCGATATTTTGATTGAAATTCGAGATTCAATTTGGACTAATAATTCGTAAAATTCAGAATTGGATTCTAAAATAAAATGAAGTAATTTTGAAATTGAAACGTAAAAAGATAAACTATGATTACTACCCTAAAAATAAGTGAATTATCTGATATAAAAGGCAACTTTATTTCTAATATCCTTGAAGTAATGTTTTCGAAATACGGTGAAATAGAAATTACGATTAAACCTAAAACAGAAACTGTTAAAGACGAAATTTTTCGCCGTATTCAAGATGTTGAAAACGGTGCTGAGTTGCTTTATTTCAATGAAACAGAATTCGAAGAACTAAATAAAAAATTACTTTCAGGGACAATAACCGACGAGTCGAAAATAAAAAAAATCAAAAAGCATGAAACGAGTAATATCATTCCAAAATAATGCTTTTGATGAATATTCTGTTTGGGCTTTCGACGACAAAAAGATTTTCAATAAAATTATCAAACTCATCAAAGAAATTCAAAGAACACCGTTTGAAGGCAGCGGAAATCCGGAGCAATTGAAACATGAAAAAAGTGGTCTTTGGTCGAGACGAATCTCTTTGGAACACCGATTGGTTTACGAAGTTACTGACGATAAAGTTATTATTTATTCTTGTAAAGGTCATTATAATTAAACAAATTCTTTTTACTGATTTTCAATGACCAAAAAAGTCTCCTTCCACACACTTGGCTGCAAACTCAATTTCTCCGAAACATCGACCATCGCGGCAGATTTTTTGGCACGCGGTTTCGAGAAAGTTAAATTCGGCGAACCGGTTGATGTTGTCGTAATAAACACCTGCACGGTAACAAGCATTGCCGATAAAAAATGCCGACAAGCTGTTAAAAAAGCACAAAAATCGTCGCCCGATGCTTTTATAGCAATTACAGGCTGTTACGCTCAGCTCAAACCGCAGGAAATTGCAGAAATTCCGGGCGTGGACATTGTTTTGGGAATGAACGAAAAATTCAAGCTGTTTGAGCACATCGAAAATTTCAGAAAATTGAAAGAACCGCAAATCTATTCCTGTGAAATTGATGATGTTACACGTTTCGATGCAGCATATTCATCGAACGACAGAACACGTTCGTTTCTAAAAATTCAGGACGGTTGCGATTACGTATGTACCTATTGTACAATTCCCAAAGCTCGCGGCATGAGCCGAAACGATGCAATTGAAAAAACTGTTGAAAAAGCTCGCGAAATTGCGGAAAAAGGTTTCAAAGAAATTATTCTCACAGGTGTAAATATCGGCGATTTTGGTCGCTCAACGGGCGAGTCGTTTTTGGATTTAATTCGAGCTTTGGATAAAGTAGAAGGCATCGAACGTTACCGAATTTCGTCGATTGAACCCAATCTGCTGACCGAAGAAATTATCCGTTTCACAGCCGATTCGCAAAAATTTTTACCTCATTTTCACATTCCGCTGCAATCCGGAAGTAACAAACTGCTGAAATTGATGAAACGTCGATATAACAGAGAACTTTTTGCAGTTAAAATATCAAAAATAAAAGAAATTATGCCCGATGCTTTTATCGGAATCGATGTAATTGTGGGTTTTCCCGGCGAATCGGACAAAGATTTTGCAGACACATATCAATTTTTAGAAAATTCCGACATTTCGTTTCTCCACGTATTTTCGTACAGCATTCGTCCCGGAACGCCGGCAGCCGAAATGAACGACAAAATATCACCCAAAATAATTTCCGAACGAAGCCAAAAATTACATCAACTTTCGGAACAAAAACACAAAGAATTTTACCAAAAACATCTCGGCACACAACGAAAAGTACTTTTTGAAGCCTCCAATTCAAAAGGCAAAATGTACGGATTTACAGATAATTACATCAAAGTTGAAATTCCGTTCGATAAAAATTTGCGAAATGTTACAAAACTCTTTGAACTGACAGAAATCGCCGAAAGCCACAATTTAAAAGGAAATGTGGTGATATCTTGAAAGTAATCAAAGTAATGAAAGTAATGAAGACATTTTATTCATTCTTTATACTTGATACTCGATACTTGATACTTGTGACTCAAATCTTAAAAAACCTTAATTTTTCCGATAAATCGCATATTGAATTATCGGTTTAAAATACTTTTGTTAAATTCGCAACTTATTATCATTTCGATTCCTTTATATTTTTCGAAATTCAAACATTAACAATTAACAATTAACAATTAATAATTATAATGTATCCCACACTCAGTCATTTTTTTCAGGAAGTTTTCGGTTGGAATATTCCTTTGCCGATTCAAACCTACGGATTTTTTGTAGCCATGGCATTTTTGGTCGGCGTTTGGATTTTGGCAATCGAATTTCGACGCAAGGAAAAGGAAGGCGTTTTGCAATCGGTAAAACTCAAAATATGGGTAGGCGAGCCTGCCAAAGCCAAAGATTTCATTATTTCAGGCCTTGTCGGGTTTATTCTCGGATTCAAAATTTTAGAAGCAATCATTTATTATACCGAATTTGTGGACAATCCGCAAACATTTATTTTATCGGCACGCGGTAGTTTTATCGGCGGAATTTTGGGAGCTGCAATATCGATATTCAGCACTTGGCGCGAAAAAAACAAATCGAAACTCGACAAACCCGGTTGGCAGGAAAAAGAAGTTTTTCCGCATCAATTGCCCGGAAATCTTTTGGTTGTTGCCGGAATTTTCGGACTGCTTGGTGCTAAATTGTTCGACAGCCTGGAACATATCGACCAATTGGTTGCCGACCCAATCGGCACACTGTTTTCATTCAGCGGACTCACATTTTTGGGTGGCGTAATCGTTGGTTCGACAGCTGTTATAATCTACACACGAAAATATAAAATTCCGACCATTCAACTTTTAGACGTTGCAGCCGTTGCCATTCCGCTGGCTTATGCCGTGGGGCGAATCGGCTGTCAGGTTTCGGGCGACGGATGTTGGGGAGTACCCAATCTAAACCCACAACCCGAATGGCTCAGCTGGCTGCCCGATTGGACTTGGGCATACAATTATCCGCACAACGTAATCAACGAAGGTTCGCTCATACACAGCTGCGACGGAAAACATTGTCATATTCTGGACCAACCCGTTTGGCCCACACCATTCTACGAAACAACGCTGAACACAATTATCTTTATCATTTTGTTTTCGATTCGAAAAATAGTAAAAATACCGGGACTGTTGATTTCATTCTATCTGATTTTGGGCGGAACCGAACGATTTTTTATCGAACTGATTCGTGTTAATACAAAATATCACTTTTTCGGAACCGAATTTACACAAGCCGAAATGATTTCGTTGATTATGGTTTTGGCGGGAATTGCGGGAATTATTTATTTGTTGAGGAAGGAAAAACTAAAAGTGAAAACTGAATAGTGAAAATTTTCCGAATTTTAAATTAAATTTGTTGAATGATATGATAACAACAATTCCACAAACCGAAATTGACGATTTTGCTGCAAAAATTGGATATTCGCCCGATGATTTATTGCGTGAAAGTTTGATTGCATTTATCGGACAAAATTTGCAGGAAGTGAAAACCGCAATTTTTCATATTCAAAAACAATATTGTATCGAAAATCCGTTTGAATTTGAAAAATTGTATGAAAACGGAACAGTCGATGAAAAAGATTCTTGGAAAGATTTTCAAAAATTCGATCATTTGTTTTATAAACAAGAAATTTTGGAGTCATTTCTAAAACAATTGGCATGAAAGGAAAAATAATTGACACTTTGGAACTGAAACAAATAATCGTCAATGAATTTTTCGAAAATGTTTCAGAAATTTTGGAACCGTTTACCAATGAATTGCGAATTATTTTAAAAGATGAAAGTTTTATCGATGTATGGTTTTCAATAAGTTTGGCAAATCGTTACAGCTACCATTGGGAGCGAAAACATCTTGACTCTTCGATATTTAGACACGACAATGCACCACATTTGAAATGGAAAAATATTTCGACTTTCCCGAAACATTTTCATTATCAAACGGAAGAAAACGTTGAAGAAAGCCATATTTCGGATAATCCTGAAAAAGCAATTCGGGAGATTATGAGCTTTGTGAATGATTTTTTGAAAAAGAAATTCTAAAATGAAAATTTTAATATCAATTAACACTTTTATTATCATTACTTTACTTGCGTTAGTATTTTCGAATAATCTAAATTCAATTGACTTTTTCGGAACAAAAAATTATATGTTGAAAAAACCAAGCTTTAAAATTTATAACACCCCAATAGCATATAATCATTTGAAAATTTTAATACACATACAAAAAATATAAATTTTTCATAACTTTACATGCCAAAACCTTTAAATTATGTTAATTACATACCAAGCAATCATTAACGAAATAAATCAAATACCAATTGATGATTTATCAGAATTTTATCAAATTCTTCATACATATCAATTAAAGCACAAAAAAGCCAAAGAAAATTCAAAAAAAATTCTTCAATTCGCCGGCGATTGGTCAGAATTTTCGGATAGGGATTATTTGGAAATTTCAACTCAAATTAACACCACTCGTACAGAGCTTTTAAAATAAATAATTTGTCCTTTGAAAAAAGTACTATATTAATTCTTACATGACTCAAAATTTTCAAAGTATAACCTCTGAAACCTGCAATTTAGCCCGCCAAGTTGGTAATTTTATCAAATCCGAAAAAGATAAAATTTCGGAGGAAGTTATCGAAACAAAAGGTTTGCACGATTTCGTCAGCTATGTCGATAAAACTGCGGAAGCGAAATTGGTGGAAGGTTTGTCGAAAATCCTACCCCAAGCCGGTTTCATTGCCGAAGAAGGAACTTCGGATCGAGAAGGGAAAACATTTCGTTGGATTGTCGATCCGCTCGACGGAACCACCAATTTCATTCACGGATTGCCGCCTTTCGCAGTCAGCATTGCGTTGCAGGAAAACGGAGAAACGGTTGTCGGCGTGGTTTACGAAATCGAACGAGACGAATGTTTTTACACATGGAAAGATTCCGCCGCATATTTGAACGAAAAAGAAATTCATGTTTCCTCACGAAAAACAGTAAACGATTCGCTCGTTGCCACCGGATTTCCGTATTACGATTATTCGCTGATGCCTCGGTTTTTAAAAACTTTGGAATATTTTATGCAAAATTCGCACGGAATCCGCCGCATCGGTTCGGCAGCTACCGACTTGGCTTACGTGGCGTGCGGGCGGTTTGAATCGTTCTACGAATACAGCCTCAGCCCATGGGAGGTGGCAGCCGGAGCTTTCATTGTGCAACGTGCCGGCGGAAAAGTCTGCGATTTTTCGGGCGGAAATGATTACGTTTTCGGGAAAGAAATCATCGCAACAAACAGCAGAACGTTCGATGAATTTTCGGAAATTGTGAAGAGGATGATGAAAATGTGAAAATTTGGAAATGTGGAAATGTGGAAATTTGAGAATGTGGAAATGAAAATAATGAATGGAATTAAATGTTTTTCATCAATCTTGAGTCTTGTTACTAAATACTTGATACTAAATACTTGATACTAAATACTTGAAACAAAATATAAAAACAGCAATCGTAATCCTGAATTGGAACGGGAAAAATTTTCTCGAACAATTTCTGCCTTCTGTTGTCGAATATTCACAAGAAGAAGGCACTCAAATTTTTATTGCCGATAATGGTTCCGGCGATGATTCTGTTGACTTTCTGAAAAAAAAATATCCGGAAATTCAACTCATTCTTTTAGATAAAAATTACGGATTTTCAGAAGGCTACAATCGTGCCTTGAATTTGATAGATGCTAAATATTTTGTTTTACTGAATTCTGATATTAAAGTAACTCCCAACTGGATACTTCCGATTGTTCAAACAATGGACGAAGACTCGAATATCGCGGCGGCAGCACCGAAATTGCGTTCGTATCTCGATAAAACCAAATTTGAATATGCCGGAGCCGCAGGCGGATATATCGACAAATTCGGATATCCGTTTTGCAAAGGACGAATTATCAGCGTATTAGAAGAAGATTCCGGACAATACGACGGAATTTCCGATGTGTTTTGGGCAAGCGGAGCCTGTTTATTTGTTCGTGCCGATTTATACAAAAAATTGGGTGGTCTGGACAATGATTTTTTTGCTCACATGGAAGAAATAGACTTATGTTGGCGATTGAAAAATCAAGGATATTCGATTAAAAATGTAAATACGGTTCACGTTTTTCATGTCGGGGGCGGAACTTTGCCGAACGAAAATCCGCGAAAAATATTCCTGAATTATCGAAACAATTTACTACTTTTATTGAAAAATTTGCCCAAACGTCGACTCATTCCGGCAATTTTTACACGCCTAATTTTAGACGGAATGTCTGGAACAGTCTATCTTTTGAACGGAAAATTCAGATTTTTTTTGGCAGTTATCAAAGCTCATTTTGCATTTTACGCATGGATACCAAAATACATACGAAAACGAATGAATTTAACAAAAATAGAAACAAAACATTCCGAAACTTATAATAAAAGCATTGTTATGAGCTTTTTTCTGAGAAAGAAAAAAACTTTCGACAAACTCGATTTCTTAAAAAAATAAAGTCTGTAATTATCATGATTTCTTAACAATTAATAACTAACAATTAATAACGTGTCAGACAGCATTATCATTATCCCGACCTACAACGAAATAGAAAATATAGAAGCAATCATTCGAGCAGTTTTCTCACTCGACAAACAATTTGATTTATTGGTTGTTGATGATAATTCGCCCGACGGAACCGCCTCAAAAGTGAAACAACTTCAAACCGAATTTGTAGGACGATTACACATACTCGAACGCAAAGGAAAACTGGGACTTGCAACAGCATATTTTGCCGGATTTCACTATGCAATCGACAAAAAATACGATTATATTTTCGAAATGGATGCCGATTTTTCGCATCCGCCCAAAGATTTAATCAATTTATACAATGCTTGTGCCCTCGAAGGTGCCGATTTATCGGTTGGTTCTCGCTACATCAACGGCATCAGCGTAATAAATTGGCCCTTGAAACGCATTCTTATGTCGTACGGAGCTTCGGCGTACGTCCGATTTGTAACAGGAATGCAGGTTCAAGATACAACCGCCGGATTCGTTTGCTACACACGAAAAGTATTGGAAAATATCGGAATCGACGATATTAAAATGAGAGGTTACGGATTTCAGGTTGAAATGAAATTCAAATCGTGGAAACGCGGTTATAAAATTAAAGAAGTGCCTATTATTTTTACAGACCGCACCGAAGGAAAATCTAAAATGAGCGGCGGAATTTTCAACGAAGCTTTTTGGGGCGTTATAAAAATGAAATTGGCAAGCATTTTCAAAAAAAATAACTAATTATTGGAATATTTTTTTCTTTTAAATTCGATAATTTTCCTGAAAACATCGAATGCCAAAGTTAAATAAATCATAAAATTTGTTATCCAAATAAATAGAATATTAAACCAAAAAGTATCGATTTTCAAATTTCCGACTTTTTTTAACGGAGCATAGAAATGTGCTCGACCAAATCTATTTGATGGTTCTTTAAATATTGGGTCTTTCATTTGTATCAAACGTCCGTTTTCTTCCTTAACAAATTCTAAATCAGTTTTATTTTGTAATACATCTGCAAGTCTTTTATTGGAATAGAGATTTTTTAATTCAAAAACTGCTTCTTTACTCCCATGTATTTTTATCATATTATTAAAAATAACATCTATATTTTTATTAGCTTCGTATTGTCGATTGGCATAGACATTTTTTAGCGTTCTAAAATATGAATTTAATTCAATACCAATATTTTCATCGTAATTTTTTGAATTTAATTTAGAACGTAGTTTAAATTTTTTATCTGTTTCAGCCTCAAATTCCTCGCATTCATTGTATAATATCGTCAATAAACGATGATTTTGTTTTTGGTTTTCATTGTTTTTCAGATTTGAATTTATTTTGGTAATGTAGGTTTCCAATTCAGGAAGCAAATACGATAATTTAAATGTAACTTCACTTTTTTCTTTATCGGCTTCAAAAAATTGTTTCTCGTATTCATTATCTTTAAATTGTGTAACTGCCAGTGCTTCATAAGCCCAGCGAGAAGTCATCAAATCTCCGATGACAGGCACGTATTGTGCTGTGGTAAATCGCCTGTGCAGCTTGGTAAAATCGACAATAGTGCCGCTGAAAAGCAACTGCGGTACTAAAATAAACGGAATTGTTATATAAATTGTTACAACAGAATCGAGCGATGCCGAAATATTTAAACCCAAAATATTGGCAAAAGCCGCAGCCGTAAACAAAACTATCCAATAATTCATGGTCATTCCATGTATATCGAGTACAAAATTTCCGACTACAATAAACGACAGAGTTTGGATTGCCGAAATTATAAGTAAAACAAATATTTTTGAGTTTAGATAGCTTATTTTACTCAGATTCAGAAATTTTTCACGTTTGAGAATCGTGCGGTCTTTGATAATTTCTTCGGCACTCAATGTCATTCCGAAAAATAATGCAACCGTAACAGCCATAAACAGATACGCAGGTAAATTCACATTTTCGGCAAAAACATAAGCATTCGGGTCTAAATCCGTGCCGCTGATATATTTGCTGAAATATCCCAAAATGACAGCTAACAATGGGGCTTCGAGAAATGTTATCAGCAAATATTGTTTGTTGGTAAATTTCGAAAGAATATTTCGTATGGCAAAAATGCGAAACTGCTTGAATCGCGAAGGAATATTAAAATAATTTTCGGGCAATTCCGATTTTTCACTGTCTTTAATTTGTTCGGCTCGTTTGGGGTCTATTTTTTCTTTATAAGCCGAATACCACTCTTGTGGGGCAATTTTTCGTTCTTTTGTAAATCGCCCGTGTTCATCAACCACGCGTGCTTCGAGAATTTGCAGCGGCAATTCCGGGTTCACATTTCCGCAGGTAACACACTCGCTTTGATCACCGCCTGCGAAATTCGCAGCTTTTTTGAAATACGAAAGAGCATCAATCGGATTTCCGTAAAACACAGGATAGCCGCCACGGTCGAGCATCAGCAAGCGGTCGAACAGTTTGTAAATGTCCGATGAGGGCTGATGTATATTGACAATCACCAACTTACCTTTCAAGGTTTGTTCTTTCAAAAGCGACATTACCATATCGGAATCCATCGATGAGAGACCGGAGGTTGGTTCATCGACAATCAGAATCGAAGGTTCGCGAATCAGTTCCAAGGCAATATTCAACCTTTTTCGTTGTCCTCCGCTGATAAATTTGTTTAATACTCCGCCGACTGTTAAATCTCGTGTAGGTTCTAAATCTAAGTCTGACAAAACGTTTTCTACGGCTTCGAGAATTTGTTGTTCTGTAAATTTGCTGAAACAAAGTTTGGCATTATAGTAAAGATTCTGAAATACAGTGAGTTCCTCTATCAACAAATCGTCTTGCGGAACAAATCCGATAACACCTTTCAGCTTATCTTTATCATTGTGAATATCATAACCGTTGATTGTAATTTGACCACTGTTTGGTCGATAATTTCCATTGAGCAGATTGAGCAAAGTCGATTTTCCAACACCGCTTCCGCCCATAATACCAATTAATCGACCGGATTGTTCGATAAAATTGAATTTGTGAATGCCGTTTTCACTGCCTTTGAAACGATATTCGATGTCTTTGGCACTGAAAATAATTTTGGTTTTGCTGAGCGAATGAATAAATTTTCCGGCAATATCGCTGTGATATATCGGACTGATTTTTGGGCTTTTAATAACCGAACCATCGTCGAAAACATACGTTCGGTGTGGTGTTATATTATGAGAATTGAGATAAAGCACTTGTTCGCCTTCATATCTGAATACAAACGTGTTGGTGCTTTTGATGTACAACATATTGATTTGCCCGTTGAGATGCGGTTCACAAATTGTTCGGAATTTCTCGGGAGTTTCATCATTCTGTGATATTTCGGCAACCGGATTGTTGTCTATAATCAAAACTTTCAGCTTATCAGTAATCTCATTTATATTGCCAATAATTAAGTATTTTATTTGATGATATTCTTCATTACTTATATTAAATGTGTCGGCTACCGTATGAATAAAATCCAGCTCTTCATCGGTTATTGATTCGTCTTCTCGAATAAATTCAAAAAGTCGCAACAACACAATTACCTTTTCTTCTTGTTGTAATTCTTCGTTGATTTCGTTGCAAATTTTCAAAACTTTAACTGAATTGAGCGAGGTTCGTTTTTTTACTTTTACCGAGCTGCTGTCTCTATTTTTATGATGTTCTTCGATATAATTATCAAACAATTGTAAATATTGAAGAGCATTTTCCTTGCTTAATAAAAGTGAAAGATAGGATTCTACGATGGTTCGGGCATTTTGCGATACGCCTTCTTTTTCCACATTGGCAATTATGGCAAAAAGTCGCATTAAAGCTCCGAGTATGGTTTCATTCATAGGGCAAAGTCGAATTAAAGGCTTTAAAGTTGCTTTCTTTAAGTGATATTATTTTATTATACGCAAATATCAACAATTCTCAAATATAAGAATTATTTTATGTTTTGTAAATATTATTGCTGTTTTTACTGTATTTTCAATGTTTCGCCTTCTGATTTTGCGACTACGACAGCACAACACGAATCACTCCACACGTTTACCGATGTTCGGAACATGTCGAGAATTGGGTCGATGGCTAAAATCAATCCGATTCCTTCCAAAGGTAAATCGACGGCTGAAAGTACAATCGAAATCATCAATAAACTTGCCATCGGAACGCCGGCTGAACCAATGGAAACGAGCAATGCACTGAGAAAAATGATAATTTGTTCGTTGAGGGGTAAATCGATTCCGTAGGCTTGGGCAATGAAAATGGCGGCAACACATTCGTACAAAACGGTTCCGTTCATGTTGATTGTGGCTCCGAATGGCAAAGTGAAACCTGAAATTTTATTTGAAACTCCGGACTTGTTTTCGACCGACTCCATGGTTAACGACAATGCGGCAGCCGATGAACGGGTTGAAAAAGCTGTTAATAATGCGGCTTGAACAGCTCGAAAATGTTTGAAGGGTTTAACGCGTGAAAAGATTTTCAAAATAAAAGGCAAAGTAATTAATGCGTGAATTGCTAAACCGCCGACAACAACGGCGGCAAATTTGCCCATTCCTTGTACCAGCAGTAGTAGTTTTTCGGGGTCGCCGGCTTGGTCGGCAACTGTTTTGGCGATGATTGCAAATATTCCGACCGGAGCAAATTTGATAATAAAGGTTGTGATTTTCATCATGACATCGAATGCAGAACTAAAAAAATCGGTAAGAAATTCGCGGGATTTACGCCCGACACGCGAAATAAAATAGCCGAAAAGCATCGAAAATGCAATTATCGAAAGCATTTCCTGCATGGCAAATGCTTTAAAAATATTTTCGGGAACAATTTGCATGAGCGAATCGGCGAAAGAAGTTTCGGTAAATTCTATCTGTCCGGCTGATTCGGTAAGCCCAATTTCTGTTCCCATTCCGGGTTTTATCAAATTTACAAGAAATAATCCGACTACTATTGCCAAGCCGCTGGTTATCAAATAATATATGATTGTTTTTAAACCAATTCTGCCTAAATTTCCATTAGCTCCAATTCCGGCTGTTCCTGAAATAATTGAGGTTAATATCAAGGGGACAATAATCATTTTCAGCAGTCTTAAAAAAAGCTCGCCCATCCATTCAACATAAGAAAGAATTGGATTATAACGTGCATTTTTTAGCAGAAATTCTTTTTTTTCGTATTCCAAAAAGATAGGACACTCTTTTTTAATTTCAGCCAGAAATTGACTTTCGGAATGCGGTTCTTTGCTTCTGAAAATCTGTAAATGCGAAACACATTGCTCCGAAATTGAATATTTTGGTGCATCTTTTGCAATTTTTTCATACGAATCGTAGGTGATTTTATATTTAGTAGGATATAAAATTCCAAAAACGGAAGCCGGAATTAATGCAAAAATTATTTGCCAATGCAGAGCTATTTTGAAATATTTCATGCGAAAAATTGGAAAGTTGAAAAACTTTGTTACAACAATTTATATGCATCACAAAATACGTAATAATAAATGAAACCAAAAATGAATTTTATCAACACAAACAATTTTTTCAAAAAAAAACAGTTTCTTACATTACAAACGGAATTTTATTGTATTTTCGGCAAAAATTATGTGCAATATTTTGAAAACAAATTGTAATCTCAATTATTTTTATTATTTTTATACTCTAAACATTAAATTATGAAAAAAAATCTATTCCTTTTATTATTAGCAGTTTCAGTATTGTTTTCGTTCAATGGTTGCAAAAAAACGAGCGAAGAAATTATGGGTTCTTTCAGTGCCAAAATAGGTGATGCTGCTTGGACTTCAACATTAACAACAGGTGCTAAATACACCGATTACATCACTTTTTTTGGTACAGATTTAACAGGAAAGAAATTGTTGATTTCAATTCATGCAACTCAAACCGGAACATACAATTTCAGTGCACTCGAAGGTGTTGCTCAAACTTATGCTGTTTATTTTGTAAACAAGGACGATGAAACCGATGGTACAAAAAAATATTTAACCACAACAGGGTCAGTTACTGTAACAGCTTTAACAGATAACAGAATTACCGGAACTTTCAGTTTTACGGCGGCAAATTCGTTGAACGACATCATTACAATTACCGAAGGTGTGTTTACAAATGTACTGATTTTGTCGGCGAAATAATTTTTGAAACATGTATGAGCTATGAGAAATAAAATTTATACGCTTCTGTTGTTTCTTCTCTCTGTCGGTTTATTTTCCTGTCAAAAGACAGAAAATATTCAACCCGAGCCGAGTTTCGATGCCCAAATCGGCAAAAATAAATTTCTTTTACACACCGATAAAATTACCGTTTCAAAAGGCATTACAATTCTTGTGGGTTCGGAAGTTGATAACACCAGCCGAAGTACAATGATTATAACAGTTCGAGGTGTCAACGAAGGAGTTTACAAACAGGAATACGATTATAAAACCCGAGTTTCGGTGGCACAATGCGGAATGACTTATAAAATTATGACAAAATCGGCTTCGGATTCTCCGCAGTTTTTTATTTCTTACGAAGGTTCGGTAACGATTTCGGATATTGACCGCGATAAAAATTCAATTACCGGTTCATATAGTTTTAGAATCAAATCAATACCGGAAGCAGGTAAAATAGAAGAAATTAAAGGTAAGTTTGTGAATGTCAGTTTCAACTGATTTTAGCACAAGTATCAAGAATCAAGATAGTTAAAAAGCCGGAAATTTTCCCGGCTTTTTTACTTTCAACTTTTAACTTTCAACTTTTTACTTTCTGCTAAAAAAATCTACATTCTTTCCGGAACTTCGATTCCGAGCAGTGATAAGGCTGATTTTAGAATTAAACCGGTTTTAGTAGACAAAGCGATTCTCAGATTTTTTGATGCCGCATTTTCTTCTTTCAAAATCGGTAATTCTTGATACATGCGATTAAATTCTTTTGCCAACTCGTAGGCATAATTCGCAATTTCCGACGGATTTCGCTTTTCGCCGGCTTCTTTGACGGAATCGGGAAACGCATAAATTAATTTGATAAGTGATATTTCTCCGTGAGAAAGATTTTCCGCGCGAAGTGAGCTGTTTTCCGAAATATTTTGGTCGGCTGCTTTTTTCAATAAAGAATTAATTCTGGCTCCGGTGTATTGTATAAAAGGTCCTGTATTTCCATTGAAATCGATGGATTCCTTGGGATTAAACGTGATGTTTTTTTTGGAATCAACTTTTAAAATAAAATATTTCAAAGCTCCCAGTGCAATGATTTTATGTATTTTATCGGTTTCTTCGGTCGAAAAACCTTCGAGTTTTCCGAGTTCTTCGGAATTTGAGCGGGCTGTTTGTATCATTTCCTCGATAAGCTCATCGGCATCGACAACCGTTCCTTCGCGCGATTTCATTTTGCCTTCGGGCAGTTCGACCATGCCATAAGAAAGATGTGTTAAGCGATTGGACCATGGAAATTCCAATTTATCGAGAACAATGGAAAGTACTTTAAAATGATAATCTTGCTCATTTCCAACTACATAAATCATTTCTTCAAATTTGAAATCATCGTAGCGAATCACTGCGGTTCCAATGTCCTGTGTCATATAAACCGAAGTTCCGTCGGCACGCAGAAGGACTTTTTCGTCCATTCCGTATTCTGTTAAATCCAAAAAAACAGTCCCGTCCGGTTTTTGTTTTAAATCGCCTTGTTTCAGACCTTTAAGAACGATTGATTTTCCGTGTAAATATGTTTGAGATTCGTAGTACATTTTATCGAATCGGATACCCAAATCGGCATACGTTTTATCAAAACCCTCATAAACCCAATCGTTCATCATTTTCCATGTATCGAGAATTTTTTGGTTGCCTCGCTCCCATTTTTTGAGCATGTTTCGGGCTTTTTTCATCCAATCAGCCTCTTCTTTTGCTTGTTCTTCGGGCATTCCGCCCGCAACAAGTTCGGCAATTTGTTTTTTATATTCTTGGTCGAAACGTACATAATAATTTCCAACCAATCGGTCTCCTTTTATACCGTTTTGTTCAGGAGTTTCGCCCATTCCGGTTTCTTCCCATGCCACCATCGACTTGCAGATATGAATGCCTCGGTCGTTCACCAAATTTACCTGTACAACTTCATTTCCGCAGGCTTTAAGAATTTGCGACACCGAATGACCAATTAAATTGTTACGAATATGCCCCAAATGCAAGGGTTTATTGGTGTTGGGCGAAGAATATTCGATAACAACTTTTTTCGAGTTCGCCTCAGTCGATGTAAAACCGAAATTATCTTGCGAAAAACATTCAGCAAAAAAATCCATCCAAAATTTATCGGATAAACTGATATTCAGAAATCCTTTAACAACGTTATAATCTGAAACTTCAATTACATTTGCTTTCAAATATTCTCCGAGGTCGGAAGCTGTTTGTTCGGGCGATTTTTTGGAATAAGCCAAGAGCATAAAAACAACCACCGTAAAATCGCCTGTAAATTCTTTACGGGTTTTTTGTATTTGTATTTTACCTAAATCAGCTTCTTGGTTATAAATACTTCTTATTGCGGTAGATATTTCAGAATGTAATTTTTTTTCGATACGCATATTTTGTGTGATTATTTGATTTTTTACAGACCGGACTATATTAATCGGTAGATTTTATTGATATATTATAGCGCTTCTTGATTTTCGAATATTTCAGCAGGGTTGATTTTAAATTGCAACATTTTTGCTGTTTCCCGCCCACCGTCGCCGCCCTTTCTTTGCATTGTTATTCTGCCAATCCTAAAATTTCCTCTTGTCGTAATTTTAATTTCTCCATTTCCAAAATAATTCATGCAAAAATTCATGGGTTTAAGTATCCAACGAGCATTTACGTTAGTTTTTTGTGCAACTAACATCCATTCCGCCGCAAATTTCCCCTGACCCTTTAAAATGTCGGAAACTATAAGCGATTGGTTTTTCATTAACCATGCAATAATTTCTATTTTAATAAGTAATCGGACAGATTTATTTGTATATTTTAATGTCCGTATTCTTATCAAAATCAAATCATTACTTCATTAACAATTAATAATTAACCATTACTTATCAGCCTATTTTAAGATAAAAAAGCTCTTCTCTTGTTTCAAAATCTTCAACTCGAAAATCTTCTCCACAGCACGAACAATGAAAATAGATTACATTTTTATTTTGATAATTTTCATCATTTTGTACAACAATTTCTTCCCAACAATTATCTTCACAACTACAACTTTTATATTTTATCATATTACTGTTGAATAAGTTGTTTGAATTATTTCTCGTTTAAATTCTTTAAATATTAACTGTGAGTTTAATGGATCAAACAAAACATCATGTATTGGGTTTTCCTTAAAGTTTTTTACTATAAACAAACAATAATTAGACTTCATATATTGTGCAACATTATATTCTTTTTCGGTAAATTGAATACTACCCTTCATTTCATTTAATCCTTTAACTTCTACACAATAAAAATCAGAATCAAATGAAAGCCTGTAATCAAAGCCACAAGCCAGATTTGTAGTGTCGGTCAAATTAAACAAATTAAATTCTTGAATTTTAGAATATTCCTTTTTAAAGTATTCTTCTGCAGCTTTTCCTGTCAATAGTCTTTTTGCGATGCTTTCGGAAAAATCTTTTCTTTCAACTTTACTAATAAATTCTTCTAATTCATAATTATCAATTAAAAAAGATTTAATCAAAATTGAAAATTCATTGAATGAAACATTTACAAATTCATTATAAAAATGTTTGCAATAATCTCTAATTGCTCTTTTATGCCACCCTTTTCGATTATTTGGAAATAATGGATCAAATTCATCTCTGTAATTTTTTATTGAAGCAGGATTGCTACCTAATGAAAATCCCAAAACATTAAACGCTTCTTGAAATGAGTTAAATCCTAATTCTTTCAATGCAATTTCACTAAACTTTGATAAATACAATCCTGTAATAACAGCTTTATCTCTAATAGTCATTATGCTGCGTTTAATAAAGTCATTTCATTAAAAATTGTTTTTTGCGGAATATATTCTTTATACATTTCAATATCATCACGCCTTATAACTTTTGCATTTTTAGGATTTTTTTCCAAAATATCTAATAAACATGATGAAGTGTTTGGAGGAACAGGAAAATTAATTTTTTTTGATTCAATATCTTGTCTAAAAGCCACAATATAAACTCTTTCTCTATTTTGAGGTAAGCCAAATTTACTTGCATTCAACACTTTAAAAAACACAGTGTAATTTAAATTTTCTAAGGTTTTTAAAATTATTTTTAAAGTTTTACCTTCATCGTGTTGTGATAAATTCTTCACATTCTCTAAAAACAATACTTTTGGTTTGTGTTGTTCTGCGATTCGGGCTATGTCAAAAAATAAAGTTCCCCTTGTGTCTTCAAATCCTTTTTGTTTTCCTGAAATAGAAAATGCCTGACACGGAAATCCACCACACAAAATATCGTGCGAAGGGATTTCATCTGCACTAATTTTTGTAATGTCACCTTGGGGCTTCAAATTGAAATTTTTATCATATGTTTCGGCGGCATGAATATCCCACTCCGATGCAAAAACACATTCTGCTCCAAATGAAGATAAGGCATAGTGGAAACCACCGATACCGGCAAATAAATCAATAAACTTGAACCCTTTTAAACTTTTATTTTCGATATTAATCATAGAGTATTTTTAATACTGCAAATTTACAATTTTAAGCAATATAAAGGATTTCCTGTTTTTTTCATCGGATTCTGAAAGAACAAAGATAAATAAACGTTTTGAAAAATCAGTATTTTGGTTTTATAATTTATTTGAGAAAAATGATTGGACGTGTAAAATTTTTTTCAAAAAAAATACGTTTGATTTTTTGTCAATACAAAATTTGGCAACGATAAATCGAAAACAAAATTTACTTTTGTTTTATCAATCTCAAGTATTAACATACATACATCGCTATTCGGTAATGAAAAATACAAAATTCCTTTTAATTTCCTTTTTCTCAATTTTTGTCTTTTTTTCGTGTCAAAAAGAAAAATTTATTTCAGATTCTTCAGCAAAATTAGAGTTTTCGACCGATTCAGTCTTGTTCGACACCGTTTTTGCAAGCGTTGGTTCAGCAACTTCGTTTTTTATGGTTCGCAACCCACACAGCGAATCCATTCGAATTTCATCAATTAATTTAGCCGGCGGTTCCACATCTTCGTATCGCTTGAATATCAATGGCACACCCGGAAATTCTGCTCAAAATATCGAAATTGGTGCAAAAGACAGTCTATTTATTTTTGTTGAAGTGCTCATCGACCCGGCTCACAGTAATTTGATTGAAGAGGATTCTTTGGTTTTCAACACAAACGGCAACCGCCAACGAGTTGTTCTTACAGCTTTTGGCATGGACGTTCATCTCATCAAACATTCGCTTATCGAAACTCAAACATGGAGCAACGATAAGCCATATTTGATATACGACACCTTACAAGTGGCACAAAATGCTACTTTAACCATTTCGCAGGGGGTGCATGTCTATTCGCATCGCAATGCTTTGTTACAAGTTTTGGGCACGCTGAAAGTAAACGGAACAAAAGACGAACCGGTTATTTTTGAAGGCGACCGGCTCGAAAAACCGTATTTCGATGTTCCTAATCAATGGAGCGGAATTCATTTAACAAAGGTCAGCAGTAATAATGTCATCAATTATGCCGAAATCCGAAATGCGTTTGTAGGCATTCGGATAGATTCTGTCCAAAACGAATATCCGATGCTTAGCATACACAATTCGATAATAGAACATCATTCATTTGTAGGGATTTACGCTTTGAGCAGCACTGTTTTTGCAACTAATTGTTTAATAGACGATTGTGGATATTATGCAGTTGGTTTGATGTTGGGCGGTTCGTATTGGTTCTACAATTGTACAATCGGAAATTACTGGCAAAACACAATTCGTAATTCGGCTTCTCTGGTGCTGAATAATTATTTTGAGTACAACAATACGTCATATGTTTATACACTAAACCATGCCTACTTTGGGAATTGTATTATTTGGGGAAATAAGGATAGCGAAATGCTTACGGATTCGTTCCCGCAAGCCGGAATTTTTAACTATCACTTTGAAAATTGTATTTTAAAAATCGACCCAAAACAGAATTTTAATACCAACAATTCGAATCATTTTATCGATAATTTGATAAATATCGACCCAAAATTTAAGAAACCTTACGAGTACGACTGTTCGCTCGATACCTTAACACCCGCAAAAGATGCAGGAAGTCTGGAAATCATCAATCAATTTCCCTCTTTTCTTAATTTTGATATTTTGGGCAACAGTCGTACAACGGACTCCAAGCCGGATATCGGTGCTTTTGAACGTATTGAATAAAATTATTAAACACTTTTTTCTCTAAATCGAGATTCAAAAAATGACATATTCTCAAAAATATTTGCTCTTGTTCAGTGTTTTAACTGTTCTAATTTTGAATGCCTGCAACCGAAGTTCTCAATCTTCGCTGCCTCTCGGAACTGTTCTTTCGACAGATACTTTATCGTTTGCCAAACAGTTTAAAATCAATCGGTACAAGGAGTTCACAGAAATTTCGGTAAAAAGCAATTCAAACAATATGGTTCAAAAATATTTTTTGCTCGACAGAAACCAAAAAGTTCCAAAAATTCTGAAAAACGAACATGTTATTTTCACTCCTGTCCGCAAAATAGTTTGCCTTTCCACAACCCACATTGCTTTTATCGATTTATTGAACGAAAACCACAGCATTATCGGTGTTTCGGGAAAAGATTATGTTTTCAATACCAAATTACGGCAAGGTTTTGAAACAGATTTGATTACAGACGTGGGATACGAAAATAATCTCAATCTTGAATTTTTGATTCGAGAAAAACCCGATGTGGTTTTTGTATATGATATTGACGGCGGAGTTTCGGAATCGGTCAATAAAATGAAATCGATCGGCATACAAGTTGTGCAAGTGAATGAATACAAAGAATCTAATATTTTGGGAGTTACGGAATGGTTGAAATTTTTCGCTTGTTTTTATCAAAAATCCGATGCCGCAAAAACGAAATTCGATGAAATTGCATCGAATTATATCAAATTAAAAGATTTAACAAAAGACATCAAAAAACGCCCAAGCGTTCTGGTAAATCTTCCATGGAAAGGTGTTTGGTACATTGCCGGCGGGCGTACGAACGTTGCACAACTGATTGCCGATGCAGGCGGAAATTACATTCGCCGTAACGACGAATCGGAGGAAAATCCGGCTGTGCCTTTTGAAACAATTTACCAAATCGGCGAATCGGCAGAGTTTTGGATTAATCCGGGGCAAGCAAAATCCAAATCCGAAATCCTTGCAGCCGACGACCGTTTGATTAATTTTCGTTCTATGAAAAAAGACCGAGTTTACAATCGCAATGCACGTTTAAACGAATTTGGCGGTAACGATTACATGGAATCCGGAACAGTTCGACCGGATCTAATTTTGAAAGATTTAATATCAATTTTTCACCCCGAACTGTTACCAAAACATCAATTGTTCTACTATCAACATTTGGAATAAATGCTTCAAATTAACCGGTAACCAATATCGCTTTTTCTCTCGCCACTCCAATTTCGGCAATTGCTCCGGAATTAAATTGCAGAAAATCAGCTTGCACTCCGTCGCTGAAAATCACGCCGTTGCTTGGCATAAACGATTCCAAAGTCATAACTTCTCCTTTCAAAATTTCTCCGGCAACAATTTCCGCCCGCGATATTTTGCTTACGAAAGGCTCTCGTACAACATAAAACAGATTTTCGTATTCCTGCGATACTTTTTTAAAATTGAGCGGAATTTGATTCGAAAAAGAGCGAATAATTCCGTTCGCCATATTGAAAACAGAACTCAACCAACCCGTTGAACCGGCTCCTGTTGAGACAATAATTCCGCTCGACGAATGCGGTTCTGTTTGCTCGCCGATTGTAATTTGATAACGTGCGGAAGAATGCGATGTAACACCGATAAAAAAATCGTTGAAAGCCAGCAATCGCTGTCCATCGTTGAGTTTCACTTCTGCCATTGTAATTTTTCGGGATTGATACGAATTGTTCAAAACATTCGCCAAAGCTGTTGCAAAATTATCGGGCGAAAATGGAAGTAAAACCCCGTCGTAACGAGAATTGTCGGGATTTATGGCAATTATCGGAATATTATTTACATATTTTGCCGTATTTGCCACCAATCCGTCCTGCCCGACAACGAAAACCAAATCTTTTTCGCTGAAAACAAAATTGGGCAAAAAACTTTGGTCTATTTCTTTGATTTTCAGCGATTCTCCGATGATTTTTTTGATCAAAGCCAACGAATCGTAAAACTTTTTATTTTCGATTTCGTATTCCGAAAAATCGGCATCTTGATTTGCTGCAACCTGTTTTTGAGGAACCACCTTAGCATTCGTCTGTTCTGATTTTGAAACCTGCGGTAAAACTGCAGCTTTTTTTGCTTTGTACGATTTTTGCGATTGTTCGATATAAAACTTCGCCTGCGACTGTGTGTTGAAACGTGCAGTTAGCAACTCCAAACGAGTTTTATTTCGAACAATGATTGCATTTTCGATTCCGTAATTGTTCATTTTATAATCGACAATATATCGGTAATTGTATAAAATTTTAGAATTTTCATCGTTGCTGAATAATGCTTTGCAACAAATCCGGAGTGATGTTCAGATTGTTGATGTTCGTCGAATTTTCAGCCAATTCTCGAAAAGCCAAAGCAATATTATTTTGTACGTTGTTATTTCCGCTGATTGCCGACAAAATTTTCCAATCCATTTCTTTGTACGGTTCAAGTGTAGCTTCGAGTGCATAACGTTTTGCATCTGCTTCTTTTTTTTCGTTTTCTATTTTTGCATCGACAAGCGATTTTCGTTTCAGCTCAACGGCAATATCGGCATCGGTATTCATTTCTCGTAATTTACGCGAGTTTTCTGATTGCAAAACTTCTCGCTCCATTTTCTTTTCCGTAATTTGGCGTTGCTTTTCTTCAACTGCAATTTCAGTGTTCAGTTCACTTTCTTTGATTTTGCGTTCTTGTTCCACGGCAAAATTCCTGCGTTCGTAAATCGCCGCATCTGCTTCTTGTTGCAACGCTTCGCGTGTGGCTGTTTCCAGAGCTTTCGACATTGCCGGATTTGGCTTTACTGCCGTTACGTTCACTCCCATTACGGCAACTCCGAGAGATTTTACGGCAACCGATGTTGATAAACCTTCCGTAATTTGTTGTTCTATTGTTTTTGCTGATGTTAAAGTACTTCGCATCTGCATACTTTGAATATAAGCTGAAGCTGCCGTTTGGGCTTCGTTCATCAAACGTTGTTTGAGTTTTTCAAAATCATCGCTGCGAACGGTACCACCCGAATCAACAGTAAAATCCAAAACATCAGCCAGTTGTTTTGGATTTTCGATGCGATACGTAATTTGTCCCTGAACTGTCAGGTTTTGAAAATCCGACGAGGTTTCGTTGAAAATAAACTGTATGTCGTTACTTCCCACCGGAATTGCAACAATTGACGAACTGAGTGCTGAATAGAAAAACGACAATCCGCGACCTTCTTTACTGATTTTTCCGTTTTTATAATGAATGACATAGGTCATTGCTTCGAATTTGATATATTTGATTCCGAACATGATTTTTAGATTAGATGATTTATTGATGCGGTGATGTGCCGGTTTCTTGTTTGAAAATCAAATATACAAAAAGTCAAAATGATTAGCGTCAATATCAAAAAAAAATTATTTTTCGTTCAATTTATAAACCTCATCTTTCACAATTTGTGCCCATTCCGAATCGGTATGTTTATTGGTAAAACGCAGATAGGATATCGGTTTTCCGATGATAACCCGAATTGTAGAATTCCGTTTTTTGAATAATTCATTCGACAACAAAATCAATTCAACAGGGAATTTGATTTGTAACAATTTGCGAAAACGTGCAAAACGATAAAAAGATTTTGAATTTTCAGCATCTATTAAAATTGGAATAATATCTCGTTGATAATTAACAGCACTTCGTATAAAACTCTTATTCCACTTGCGATCTTGTACAACACCTTTATATTTACGTGAAACTTCGGCTGCCGGAAATGTCATTAAATGCAAATCATTACTTGCCAAAACTTTGTTGATGTTTTCTTTTACCTCTTGCCCGTTTTTATTAAACACATTGACAGGCAATAACATATCTTTTAAATTGTGCACACTCATCAATATTTCATTGGCAATAATTTTAATTTTCGGAAATTTTTCATAAACCGATACGAGTGCTGCATAAACATCAATTCCGCCCAAACTGTGATTACCCACAAAAATAAATCGCCCTGTTTCGGGCAAATTTTCGGTTCCCAAAGTATCAATCGTAATATTCAAATATTCCAAATTTCCTTTGATAAAATCGATTCCGTATGAATTTTTATCCTTTTCAATGGCTTCGTTTATTTCATTTTCGTGTATGAGTTTTCGCAGAAAATAAATCACAAAATTTGGAATATGGCGAATAAACCAATTTTTTTGACTCCGAATCACTTTGTTTAAGTCGATTTTTACAGCATGTATATTGTTTTGTTGCTTCATTTATTGATAATTTTAAGCAAAAATAATTTTTTTCATCAATTAAAAGAATTTTCGGTACTTTTGTTTTCTAAAAAAAAATATAAACATGGCTTTGATTTTAAAAAATGCAACCTATATCGACCATAAAACCTTAGAATTCAGGATAGGACACATTGAAGTTCAGGAAGGCAAACAAGGCAAAATTATTTTCCACCAATATTTTCCTTTCGATTCCGAAGCCGAAATTATTGATTGCGAAGGGAAATTGGTAACAAAGTCTTTTGTTGTCGGTCATCATCACGTTTATTCTGCTTTGGCTCGCGGCATGGATGCTCCTAAAAAAAATCCCGGCAATTTCAGAGAAATTCTTCAATACGTTTGGTGGACTTTGGATAAGGCTCTCGATGCCGATATGATTCGCGCAAGTGCACTAACAACCGCCATTGCATGTGCCAAAGCCGGTGCGACATTCGCAATCGACCATCACGCTTCGCCGAATCATATTTCGGGTTCTTTGAATATTATTGCAAAAGCGTTTGATGAAGTCGGCGTAGATCATCTTTTGTGTTACGAAATCACAGACCGAGACGGATTGGATAAAGCGGCGGAAGGTCTTGCAGAAACCGAAAATTATCTAAAAAAACGCCAAGGATTGGTCGGACTGCACGCTTCGTTTACAGTAGGAAATGACACAATGAAAAAAGCCGCTGATTTAATTTCTGAAACAGCGAGTGGAGCTCACATCCATGTTGCCGAGGATTTGTACGATGAAACGCACTGCATCGATAATCACCGAAAACGGGTAGTTGAGCGTTTAAACGATTACGGAATGCTCAATTCCTCGAAAACCATTCTCGGGCATTGTTTGCATATCGATGAACACGAACGGAAACTAATTGCCGATTCAAAAGCATTTGTTGTTCAAAACACCGACAGTAACTTAAATAACAGAGTTGGATTTTTTAATTCAAAAGATATTTCCGACAAAGTAATTCTCGGAACCGACGGAATGCACAGCGACATGTTGCACAGTGCAAAATCTGCATTTTTTGTGGGTCAGAATTTCGATTCGGTAGATTTTCCCGGTATTTACAATCGTTTCAGAAATGTTCATAATTATTTGCAAATCAATAATTTTGAAGGCGACGGTGAAAATAATTTGGTGATTCTCGATTATGATTCACCCACGGAAATTAACCAAAATAATTTTTTCGGACATTTTGTATTCGGCATCAATTCAAACCATGTTCAATACGTTATTTCGCAAGGAAAATTGATTGTCCGCGACCGAAAAATAATTACGGTTGATGAGAAAGAAATTCTGAAATTCTCGAAAGAACAATCGCTGCGATTGTGGGCCGAAATGGCGAAATAGACGCAAGATACAAGTATCAAGACAAAAGAAAAAACTAAAATGCAAGAATCTAAATTGAAATACAAAGCTGTTATTTTTGATTTTAACGGTACACTTTTTTGGGATACGCTTTTTCATAATTCGGCTTGGGATATATTTTTGGCAAAACATAACATACTTTTGGCTGAAAATGAGAAAAAAATTCGGATTCACGGGCGTACAAATCACGATATTTTGCCGGATTTGTTCCGGAAAAAATTGACCGATTCTCAAATCAACACTTTTATACTGGAAAAAGAGTCGATTTATCAACAAATGATTACAAAATTTCATTTAGAATTGGCTCCGGGTGCTGTCGAATTTTTCGATTTTCTAAAATTAAAACACATTCCATTTACAATTGCCACGGCTTCAGGAAAAGAAAATGTTGATTTTTTTTTCGAATATTTGAAATTAAAACAGTGGTTTGATTACGAACAAGTTGTTTTAAACAACAATTCGTTTAAGGCGAAACCGGCTCCCGATATTTATTTGAAAGCGTCCGAAATTTTAAAAACATCACCCGAAAATTGCATTGTTTTCGAGGATTCGGATATTGGCATACAAGCCGCTGAAAATGCCGGAATTGGTAAAATATTCAAAGTTAATTCGTCTTACGAAAGACATGAAACTTCCAAATACCAAACAATTTCAAAATTCAACGAAGTTAATAAAAATCTCTTTTAATCAACACATTATAAAATGAATTTTCTTGATTTTATTCCGGAAAACGGCTTTGAAATTGTTGGAATTAGCATCGGTTTGCTCACGTGCATCATCATTTTTTTTCAAGTGATAAAAGAATATCGCTCGAAAGAAAAAAGCACTTTGTCGCTTTCTTATGTTTTCGGCTGGGTTTTGATTTTTCTTTTTTGGACTTTCTACGGCATTCGTTTCAGAGCACTGGCAATATTATTAACAAATGCCACAGCTTTTATTTTGCAAATTGCAATGTTGATTGTTGTTTTGAGAAAACGGAAATTAAAAGTTTGAGAATTAATTTCTTTAATTCGTAATCAATAAACGATTTTTAAAAATCAATTAAAATCTCTATGTCGCATTTTTTCGTGTGGATTATCAACGGTAAAAGAGCCGGATAAGCCGATTTGTAAAACATGATACTTTTGCGAAAGTATCGGTTTAAAATCTTTTAAGGTATTTAAAATTTCATTTTTCGATTTTGTTTCAATTATCATATCTGCAAAAATTAATATTTCATTTTACAAAATTTAATATTACTTTCAAAATACGAAACAATTCCTTTACTTCAACCTCTTCCACTGTTTTTTATATTCTTTTCCAAAAGCTTTGAAAAATTTATCGTCGCCGAAATATTTGGTAATGTTCGATTTATATTCGGCTGCCGGATTTTCGGAATAATCTTTTTGAGCCATAAGTGCCGCAAATTTTTTCTGATTATTTTCGGTATATGATTTATCAAAATTACGGGTTTTCAATACTTTAAACAATTCCTGAACCTTGTCAAATTCCTTTTTGTCCATATACCATCCTGCAGTAAAATTAATGAAATTTGAATTTTGTTTTAATATAAAACTGTACAGGTCATCGTGTTGCGTTCCGTATCGCACAATATTTTTCGATTTATAAAATTCCGACGCGTCGATATATAAATTAATAGCTGTCTGAAAATCAGAATTTTTGATGCTGTTGAATAAAGTATTCATTTTTTTAGAATACGTTACGGCATCTTCAATTTCATGTTTTTTATCCAATGCAGGTTTGATATTTATTCCGCAATACGGAAAATCCGAAGAATATTTCAAAGCTTCGTTTATTGTATTATCGGCTGATATATAATCTTTTACAGCTTCAAAACTCAAGGCTCCTGCTATTATTTTATCATATTCCGTTTGAGCGTTTATACATTCTTGTTTGAAAATCTTATCTTTCAATGTGCCAAGAGCTTTGTTAATTTCGCGATCATCAGCCAACGGATATTCGCCCTGCAAAAGTTGTGCACGACTGTATGAATTGCGGGCTTTTGTTAAATCATTAATCGCAACAGCCGATTCCCCTTCTGCAATTTTCTGAATAATCAGCGATTTAGCACTTCCGTTGATGTATTTTTCGAGAAATTTATTGGGCGAAATCGAAAACTGATTTTCCAAATTTCTGGCATCTTTATATTTCTGCAAAGCCGATTCAAAGTTTTTGTTTTGTTCTAATTTCAAAGCATCGGCAATTAATTTATCATGAATTTTTTGTTTGATGGCAATTTGCATTTCCTGCTCACGATTGTCGGGATTTACGCCGTATTTCAATCGATATGCCATGGCATCGTTCAACGCATTTTCGGAAGCGTCGTAATTTGCTTCACGGAATTTTTTTTCAGATTCGTTCAGTTTTCGTTGATATATACCAGTGTTGGCAATTAAATATTGAGTGTCCAATTCGGGCGAACACGTCATTTCGCGATAGGAAGTACAAATTCGTTGTGCTTCAATTAAATGTGACATTGCTTTATCGTACAATAGTTGTTTATTTTCACTTTCTGCTAAACTGATATATTTGAAATACAGATCGTTCAATCTATCAACAATATCGCCGTCGTCCGGCAAAAACATCATATTGCTTTCGCGATAATTTTTTGCGACATTGATAATTTTTTCGGCATCAACAAGTTTATTTGCTTTAAAAGATGCGTCAAAATCGTGAAGTATAATATCATATTTTCCGTTCACAGCACGCGAATATTCGTTATCCATGTTGGCGAGGCAGCGAACTTCCGGGAAATCGGTACACAGTTTTTTGGCATCGGCTAAAACAGCCATTGCACGGTCGAACATTCCGCGATTGTTCAGGTCGTTTGCTTGAAGTATGAAATCTTTATAAATGCCGTCGGCAAATTCTATGGTTTGTTGTTTTGTTTGCGGATCAGGATTCATTCGTCTGATTTCAAATATTTTATCAATCGCACGCCCGACATTTCCTCCGTTATAATAGAGTCGAGCAAGCTGAAAATGCGAAGGAGCAAAATTTGGATTTTTTTGTATTGAAACATTGAACATTTGGTCTGCACCGCCCGGATTGTTTCTCGAAAGCATTTCCATGCCGCGATTGTAGTATATCTCGTCCAAATGACTCAAAACATCTTCGCTGTTGGTTAACAGTTTCCTGCTTTTGTGTTCAAGTTGTTCAATTTTTTTGGAAAATTCAGAAGGGTCTTCTCCTTTTTGAACAAGATTTTTGTAGAAACCTTGATTTTCGGTGTTGCGTATCAAATCCAAATTTGAGGTTGCGATGTTTTTATAATCGTAAATCTTATCTAAATTCGGCATTCTGCGTAAATCTTCCGGTTCGGAATTTATTTGTGTGATTTCCGTAATTTTTCGGCTCACAATTTCTAATTGAGAATGGTAGGTATCAATTTGATTCACTTTGTCATTCAACTCATTAACATTGTTGCCCGTGTAATTGAAAACATAATTTTCGAGCGATATGGAATAATTCGTTCCGTGTAAAGTATCTGTTATTGTTTTATTCAATATTTCGGTTTCACCCGAATTTATTTTTACATTTCTTAGTGTATAATTTCCTAATATTTGATTGCCTTTCAGCCATTTAAGCTCGAAATCCAATTTTTCGGGAACGAGCAAATCTTCCAGTCCGAAATGTTTGTATTTACAATCGCCTGTAATTTTTATTTTTTTGATTGAAGCGAAAAAATTCAACTGATTTCCTCGTGTAGAAATTTGATTATTTTGCTCAAAAGCAAATTGAAAACGCACAGCAGAAGTAGGTTTTCCGTATGCACGAGCAAGAGTTTGGAGAATTTGATTCAACCAAGCATCGGCATTTTGCGAACTAACAGTGAACGTTTTGTTTTCTGTTTTATCATAAATTACTTGATTTTGAGAAAAAATTTCGGTCGAAATTAAAGTGATAAATAATAAGGTTAATATTTTTTTCACGTTTTAAGATTTTGGTTAAGAAATATGGATTTTTCGGATTTTCAAAAATAAGAAACGACTGACAAAAATCATTCTAAAAGAGAGAATTTTATAAAAATATTTTGCAATTTTGCAGTCAGCAACAAATATAAAAATAAATAAAACAAACCAATCATTGTCCGACATACAAAATATCGGATTTGATTAAATTCACTAAAAATATGAAAGTACACAATTTTTACGCAGGTCCTTCTATCCTGCCCCAACCCGCAATCGATGCAACCATTGAGGCTTTGAAAAATTTTGCTAACACAGGTTTATCATTAGCCGAAATTTCGCATCGTTCGAAAGAATTTGATGCTGTATACATTCAAGCACAAGAAATGTTCAAAGAATTGTTGAACATACCGGAAGGTTATACCGTGCTGTTTTTGGGCGGCGGTGCAAGTTTGCAGTTTGCGATGGTTCCTTTCAACATCATGCGTAAAAAGGCAACTTATGTTAATACAGGCGTTTGGGCAGAAAAAGCGATGAAAGAAGCTAAAATGTTCGGCGAAATTGAAGAAATTAAAGCAACGACTTTCCACGCTTTGCCCAAGAATTATATTGTTTCCGATGATTCGGATTATATCCATATCACAACAAACAATACGATTTACGGAACCGAAATTTTTGAAGACCTCGATTTCGGCTCAATTCCTTTGGTAGCCGATATGTCGTCGGATATTTTCAGTCGCCCGATTGATGTTTCAAAATATGCAATTGTCTACGGCGGAGCACAAAAAAATTTAGCCCCTGCCGGTTTAACCTTTGCCATTGTTCGACACGATGTTTTGGGCAAAGTTGAGCATAAAATCCCGTCGATGTTGAATTACAAAATTCACATTGATAATATGATGTACAACACACCGCCTGTTATTCCAATTTTTACGGCTTTGGAAACTTTAAAGTGGATCAAGGCAAACGGCGGTGTAAAAGGTATGGAAAAACAAAATATCGAAAAGTCTCAGTTGCTTTATGATGAAATCGACCGTAACAAATGTTTTGTAGGTACGGTGGTTAAAGAAGACAGGTCTCGTATGAATATTTGCTTTGTTATGGCAGAAGGTTACCAAGAATTTGAAAAAGAATTTGGTGCATTTGCCGAATCGAAAGGATTGTTGGGCTTGAAAGGACATCGCTTGGTAGGCGGATTCCGAGCTTCGACATACAACGCACTGCCAAAAGAAAGCGTTCAGGCTTTGGTTGATGTGATGAAAGAATTTGAAGCAAAACACTAAATTTGATGCCTTGATTTTTTGATGCGATGATGTGCTGATAATTTCTTAAAACCTGTCAGTGTCTGCAAGACCTGACAGTGTTTTTATGTTTTAAAAATATAGTATAAAAAATGCATGAAATAAATGCTGTGTAAAATTTTCAACCACTTCTTTTTCAGGTTTTTCTAAATACTATTTACTAATTACTAAATACTTTTAAAAAAATGAAGAAAATTCTCTTAGCCACCGATAAACCCTTTGCAAAAGAGGCTGTTCAGAAAATCAGAAACGTTGTCGAAAGTTCGGGCAACGAATTTGTTTTGCTCGAAAAATATACCTCAAAACAACAATTGTTGGACGCTGTAAAAAACGTTCATGCCATCATTATTCGCAGCGATATTGTTGATAAAGAAGTTATTGAATCTGCTTCGGAATTACAAATCGTTGTTCGTGCAGGTGCCGGCTACGACAATATCGACCTAGCCGCAGCCACTGCCAAGGGCACTGTGGCGATGAACACACCGGGGCAAAATTCCAATGCCGTTGCCGAATTGGCACTCGGAATGATGGTTTTTGCAGCACGCGATTTTTTCAGCGGAAAATCCGGTTCAGAACTCAAAGGTAAAACATTGGGTATTCATGCCTACGGAAACGTGGGACGAAATATTGCCCGCATTGCCAAAGGGTTTGGTATGCAAGTGAATGCTTTCGATGCTTTTGTTCCGAAAGAAGTAATTGAAAAAGACGACGTGAAAGCTTTCGACTCCGCCGAAGAATTGTATGAAGCCTGCCAATATATTTCACTCAACATTCCTGCTACGGCAGATACAAAAAAATCAATAGACTTTCAGTTGTTGAACAAAATGCAAAAGGGTGCTGTTTTGATTAATACCGCCCGGAAAGAAATCATGAACGAACCCGATTTACTGAAAATTATGGCGGAACGGTCCGATTTTATCTATCTTTCGGATATTGAACCTGATAATAAAGAAGAATTTGCTGCAAAATTTCCGGGCAGATATTTTTTTACACCCAAAAAATCGGGAGCACAAACCGAAGAAGCAAATGTAAACGCAGGTATAGCAGCTGCTGTTCAAATAATAAATTTCTTTGAACGAGGAGATATAACTTTTCAGGTGAATAAATAGACCGGGAGATATTCTAAACTTCAAAAAGCCTTTCGATTGAAAGGCTTTTTTT
>DYMH01000009.1 GCA_020721645.1 Draconibacterium orientale | reverse complement strand
TAATTATAAATGGTTCATATAGCAATATTTTGATTATATGAAATTTACAAAATTTCAAGATAGAAATAAATTTGTCTGCTTACTGATTTTTTTATTTATGCGATTTTCAATTTACAAAAATAATCAGAATTTATCGAATTAAAATTAACTTTGCCAATGAACCATTCCCGAAATGATAACGATTAAAGTTTAAAAACATAAAATAAACTTAATATCAATCTACTAAAATGAAATTTTCGATATTTTTTCTGCTTCTTTTTTCAACGATTTCAGGCTCTGTTTTGGCAGACAACCCACCGAACAATAAGGGAAAAACGAGTCCGTTTTCATTCAATCCTATGGCAATCGATGAATCGTTAAAGGATTTGGATTGTTTGGAAAACGCCGTTAAAAAAGGCGATATTTTTGAAATAGATTCTCTGTATGGCGAATCTGAATCGAAAATAACGAAAGCAGTCTTTCCGCAAACCGACAAAGAAACCACAACTCCGGGCAAAATACCTTCGTTTTTGTGGTCATTTGTGTTGAGTGCTGCCGGAACCTACACGATTTACGGGGCAGTACTGGGTCCGATATCGGTTTTGGTTGTTTATTTTGCTTCGCAACGAAATAAAAAAGAAGTGCGAAAATCGCTCTGGGGCTGGATTACCGGCACAATAGTTGGTTTTGGATTGTGGCTTTTGATTAAAAGTTTGAAAGTGTGATGATTCTATTTTTCTGTTAATTCGATTTCAAATAATTTGGGCCATAATTTCCCGGTTACAAACAATCGTTTTTTCTCCGAATCGTAGGCAATACCATTGAGAACATCTGTGTTGTGTGTATAATCTGTCATTGGCAAGATATGACTCAGGTCGATATAAGCCAACACCTTACCCGTATTTGGGTCGATACGTGCTATTGTTTCGTATCGGTAGATATTTGCATAAATTTCGCCGTTGATATACTCCAATTCGTTCAAATATTTTACGGGACCTTTTTCATCATAAACTTCAAGCTCATCGATAATAGAATACGATTGTTTTTCCAAGATATGGATTTGAGGTGTTCCGTTGCTCATAAACAATTTTTGCCCATCGCTTGTTAAACCCCAGCCCTCGCCCGAATAGCCAAATTCATCGACTTGCTTGAAGGATACAATATCATACACATATCCTTTGCCGTCTTGCCATGTAATTTGAACTATCTTATTATCGGACATCGTGATTCCCTCTCCGAAAACATCACTCGGAATGGCAAAACTTTGAACCACATCGCCGTTTTCGAGTTTCACTTTCCTAACAGTCGATTCGCCTTTGAGACCTGTTGCTTCGTACAAAAATCCATTGTACCAAAACAAGCCTTGTGTGTATGCCAAAACATCGTGTTTGTAAGTATTTTTTATTTTAAAACCATATTTTTTGGGTTTGATATCCGAAAAAAGTATAAGTTTTTTTGCAACTTTCCTAAGAGTCTTTCCTGTTTTGTATTCCACTTCGATAAGATTCGTGCCTGTTTTTTCGTTTTTCGTATCCCAAATAAATTTCATTTCTTTATCTAAAACAACTTTTGTTTTATTGTTTAAAAGCAAAGCCACCGAATCGATGTCTTTATTATTTTTCCGATTTACGGTTATGGTAATTTTATCACCGAGTACATAATTTTTTCCATTTGACGGGGGCGATAGTGAAACTAAAATTTTTTCAACTGTATCGATTATTGAACCGTGATTTAGAGTGTCGCCGACAGCATTATTTTTTTCAGATTGAGGTTTGCATGAGATAAATGCAATCAGAAACAGTGCGAATACGAAAAATATATTTTTCATTTTTGAATGAGTAATAGTTTATGCTAACGTATTAAATATCTTTGGGAATAATCAGTGCTTCGAGAGAACATTTCGATTCGGCTAAATCGTTCCAAATCTTTCCGGGAAAAGTTAAAACGGCAACAGCCGCAGTGGGCATTTCCGGGAATTTCCCGGACAGTAGTGAAACTAAGGATTCCCAAGTGGGATTGTGCCCAAAAATC
The DNA here is from genome assembly GCA_020721645.1 of Draconibacterium orientale. Taxonomy (GTDB): domain Bacteria; phylum Bacteroidota; class Bacteroidia; order Bacteroidales; family JAADGE01; genus DYMH01. The sequence continues at coordinate 44,892 of DYMH01000009.1, read as the reverse complement.
ATAACCGAATTGCAGGAATCGGGTAAGAGTTTCAGGCTTTGAATTACCGTATTCAAAGTGCCGAAATAAAATCCTTCATCGATAATAATTTCGGAGCCGAAATCAAAATTTTCGGCAACAGTACGAGCAGTTTCTTGTGCTCTGACTGCGGGCGAAGAAATCATAATTTCAGGTATCAGTTTTCTTTTTATCAATTCTTTGCCCATTAAAGGAGCTTCCTTTTTTCCGCGAGAGTTCAATGGGCGTTCGATGTCCGAGAGTGAGCTGTTCTCCCAATCGGATTTTGCATGACGCATGATAATAATTTTTTTCATCTGTTTACAGCTTAAATGTTAAAATCTTATTCCCATGAGAGAAATATCATCAATTTGGCGACCATTCCCTTGCCAATTTTGCAGCACTTTTTCAAATATTGTTTTTTGTATCGACATCGGTTGTGCCGAATTTTCTAATATCATGGTTTTAAAATTTTGCGACATAAAACGGCGTCCGTCTTCACCTCCAAATTGGTCGATAAAGCCATCGGAATAGAGATAAATAGAATCGCCGGATTGCAATTGAATAATATTGTTTTTAAATGGAATTTCTCGGAAATAAATTCCGACCGGATTCAAAGTTGCCGAATAAACATGTATTTGGTTATCACGAATAAGGTAAATTCCGTTGTTAGCTCCGGCAAATTGCATTTCGAGAGTCTTTTTGCTGAAAATACACAAAGCCATATCGATTCCATCGTCTTGGCTTTCGAGTTCTTTGGATTGTCGAAGCGAAAGTTTGATATGTGTTCGCATACTTTCAAGTATTTCGGCGGCAGTTCGTATTGTTGTATTTTCAACAACTTCGTTCAATATCGACATGCCGAGCATGCTCACAAAAGCCCCGGGAATGCCGTGCCCGGTGCAGTCAGCTAAAACCACAATCAGATTTTCTTCGTTTTGTTTGACCCAATAAAAATCTCCACTGACAATATCGCGGGGTTTGAATAAAATGAAATATTCCGGAAGCAGTGTTTTTAATAAATTTTCGGGCGGCAACAGGGCATTTTGTATTCTTTGGGCGTAAATAATGCTGTCGGTAATTTTTTGTGCTTGTTTAATAATTTCGTCATTTTTTAATTCCAATTCATCGCGATGTGCCGAAAGAATTTCTTTTTGTTTTGAAATTTCATCGCGTTGTGCGGTTATTTCTTCATTTTGCGAGTGCAGTTCCTGATTTTTTTCTAAAATTTCGCTGTGTTGTTTTGAAAGTAAAAAATTGGCACGTTGTCGATGTCGATTTTGCCGAATAATCACAACAATAATCACGGCGACAAGTCCTAAAATAACAAAAAGCATTACTATCAAGCGATTTTGCTGTCGCAACGATTTGGCTTGCAATTCTTTTTTTTCGTTCAAATTTTTAATTAGGACATCTTTTTTATCTTGGTCTAAACCGAACTGTAAGTTTGATATTTTTTCCGACAATTCTTTTTTGTAAACACTGTCGTTATATAATTTTACAAAATCTTGATATTTAACGGCATCTTTTAAATTGCCGTTTTTTCGGTTCAAATCGGTTAATGTTTCGTAGGCTTTCCTGATACGAGCCGGATTGTGAGTTTCGAGCGATATTTCTAAGGCTTGCTTTGCATAAGTTTCCGCTGTTTCGTATTGATTTTTGGAGATATAGATTGTCGCTGTTTTTGATAAAATATCAGAAACAATATCTTTGTCGAATTTAGAATCAACATTTTTTTGGGCTGTAAAGAATATTTCGAGGGCTTTATCAACTTCGTTTTTTTCTAAATACGCATCGCCGATGTAGTTGTAACAGACAGAAGCTCCTGATAAATTTTTACTCTCCAAACGGATTTGCAATGCTTTGTTTAAAAAAACCAGAGCAACATCTATTTCGTGATTCAGCAGATTTGCCCGTCCGATATTTAAGCAGCAATAAGCCTCCATTTCCTTATCGTTCAATGCTTTTGAAAGTTCGAGGGCTTTATTCAAATTCTCGAATGCTTTGTCGTAATCTTCTTTATAAAGATAGATATTGCCGATATTAATATAAGCGTAACCTTTTAGTGATACGAGATTGTTCTCCTCGCAAATTTTCAATCCCAAGTCGTAATATTCCATAGCCTGTCTGAAATTCCCGAAATTTCGATATGCTACTCCGAGATATCCGTAAGCCGTTGCTAATTCCTTATAATTTTCGTATTTCTTAGCATAATTAACAGCCAATTTCCCGAAGTCGGAAGTTTTTTGAGGCTCGCTGTTTCGATAAGCCCATGCCAATTCATTGTAAATTCGAGCCTTGGCTGTGTCATCGGATTTTTGAAGTACGTTTTTCAGGCTGTCGAATTTAAAATTAGTCTGAGCAACAAGTATTTGTGCTGAAAAAAATATCAAAACAAAAAGTAAACTATTTTTGAAAGACATATTTGATAGACTTTTATTCGATTAATTCTCTTTACCTGAAAGTAAAAACCGTTTGCAATTTATTAATTTTTTGCAAACGGTTCAATTTTTTTACCAAAATAATATTATTGTTCTTTTATCCAATTTACAAGACCTTTTTTATCAATAATTTGCATCAATTTATCGGGTATTTTTCCGAATTTAAAAATATGTTGATTTATCGTGATATTTGATTCTTTGAAATTAATTTTCACTTGATCGCCATTATTATAGGCATTGACTGCTTCGGGAAGCACAATGAGCAGAAGTCCCTGATTCACTGCCGAGCGGTAAAAAATACGGTTTATTGATTTTACGATGACAGCTTTTACTCCCACATGAGCAAGACCAACGGCGGGATGTTCGCGCGAACTTCCGCAACCAAAATTATCACCGGCAAAAATGATATCATCCGGTTGAACATTTTTTGGGAAATTGATGTCGAATCCTGCAAAAAGATGGGGCATAATTGCAGCTCCATCTGAACTTAAAACATTGTAAGTCAGGTTTCCGGCAAACATTTGGTCGGTATTTAAGTTGTCGATATCCGAATAATTCCAAACACCGTTTTCAGAGCGGCGATTATCGTTTTCGGCTATCGTTAGAGTTTTGCTTTGTGCTATTGCAAATGGGAATTTTTCTTTTTCGTTGATTTTTCCGGGATACGAAATTGTTCCGGATAAAGCCGAATAAGCGACATTCGCCGGTGCAGCCAAATAGATTGAGGCTTTTTTGTTTCCCATGCGACCGAGAAAGTTACGGTTTGCTGTTGAAATAACATTTATTCCATCGGCAGGAATGCCTTGTCCGGTTCCCAAGCAAGGTCCGCAGGAAGAAGATAATACGTTCGCACCGGATTCGATAAAGGTTTCAATCAAACCTTCTTTCATGGCTTGAAGATAGATTTTTTGCGATGCCGGAGTTATCAACAATTGGAATCCGCCTGCAATATGTTTTCCTTTTAAAATTTCGGCTGCTTCTCGCAAATCTTCAATGCGTCCGTTGGTGCATGTGCCTATAAATCCTTGTTGAACGGGAGTTCCGGCAACATCAGCGAGGGATTTAACATTATCAACATTGTGGGGCGCGGCAACTACGGGGAAAATTTCGGACAAATTGATACTGATTTCTTTTTGGTATTTTGCATCAGCATCGGCTTGTATTCCTTCTATTGTATCCTTTCCGTAGAATTTTGCCAACACTTCATCGGCGGGAAAAACGGCATTCTTAGCTCCCATTTCCGAGGCAAGGTTTGCAATTGTCATGCGTTCTGAGATTCCGAGTGTTTTTACACCTTCGCCGTGATATTCTATCGACATGTAATTTGCTCCATCAGAGCCTAACATACCGATAATCCAGAGTGAAAGGTCTTTGGCATACACGCCGGGTTTCAATTTTCCGGTTAATGTAATTTTCAGCGATTCTGGCACGCGAAACCAAGTTTCACCGCGTTTCCAGAGTCCTGCCGCTTCTGTTCGGTCGATACCTGCTGCCATGGCATTAAATGCTCCTGCGGTGCAAGTATGGCTGTCGCTGCCCACGATTATCATTCCGGGGCGGGCATGGTAGGACATGATTTGATGACAAATTCCTTTGCCGGCATCATAAAAATTTTTAACGCCTTGCTCCTGAACAATTTTTCGGACATCTAAATATTGTGTCGCCAAAGCAGCATCGGTAGGCGGGGCATTGTGGTCAAGAACAATAAGCAGTCTGTCGGCATCGAAAACTTTGATTCCGCCCATTTTATCGAAAGTTTTTTTGATACTTGCCGTATTGTCGTGTGTCAGAACAATATCAGGTTGTTTGAAAACAATGCTGCCGGTTTCGGCTCCGAATATTTTTTCGGCAAAAGTGTGTCCCATTTTTGATTACATAATTTAAATTCGTACTTTGAACAATTTGGTTACTGTTTTTATGATAAAACGAAGAACCGAATCGTTTTTTTAGGCTAATAATATTGGTATTGAAAGACGATTGCTGAGCTTATTTTTGTATCATTCTCAAACTCTTCTGTTTTAACAAGTTGTCCGTTTTTATAATAATCAATTTGATAAATTATAGTGTTATTCGATTTGTTTTCTTGCAATAAATTGCCTTTTTTGTCGTAAATGTCGATAATTTGAGTTTTTGAAACAGTATTTTCAAGATTTTGCCCGTTTTTCAAAAAAGATGTTGTTGTGTATTTAATTCTCTTCCCATTTTTATCATATTGATATTCGGCGATTGAACTTGTATCCGCCCCAATTAACACAACAACTTTAGTTTCTCGGTTTTGACTATCGTATGAATAATAATTTTTTTGGAGGTTTAGAGCATGGTTTAGAGTTTTTGAAATAATTTTACCCACTTTATTGTATTCAAATTTGGTTGTAAATTGGACGGTATTGTAAATTTCGAGAGTTTTGAGAACACTTTTTATCGAGTCCGGCTCGGCTAATTCTATTTCGTAATATCCATCGGGAAGTGAATAAAACATTTGTGTCGTACCGGTTTCTATAAGCTGATGATTTTTAAAAGAATAAAGGATAGTTTTCTTAAACGATTGATACGGACCTCCGCTTACAAAAATTTCTGAAACCATGGATGTGTCGCCTGTTGGTGAAAATATTGTCAGCGTTTCGCGATAAAATCCACCGGCAGCTTCTTTTTCGAGAGTGCTGTCGAGATAATAGAAATAATTTGTCGTTCCGTTGCCGAAACTTTCTCCGAAGAGGGCTTCTTTTTGAATAATCCGTCCTTTTTGGTCGTATTTTTTGTCGATTTTGATATAATAACGATTGTCTCGCATCGAATCCAACAGCCCGAATTTGTTGTAATATTCTTCGGTACAAATTGTTGCGGTATCGCTGTTTTGGTAACAGGTTCCGATAACGGACTTGATTTGTTTTTGCGAGCTTTGTGCAAACGAAAGAAGTGGAAACAGTACAATAAGGGCGATAAATGTTTTCTTCATTTGTTTTGATTTTTTGAAAGTTAATTCGTTTGACTTAAAAGTCGGAAAAAATATGAAATGTGATTTTTGGGAGTCGGTTCGGAGTTGCGGATTTTTACTGCTATCTCCAAACTGAGTTGTTCTAAAAATCGTTCTTGAATCATATCCGAGTCGGGCATTATTTCTTTCCAAAATTTATTTTCATATTCATCTTGGACTTCATTTTTGATTTTAATTTTTACTTTTCGTAGAGTTAAAATAGATTTTGCGAGATTCTCCGTATCAACATCATTTAAAACTTCTTTAAATTTCTTTTCCCAAGATTTTTGTAGATTTTCTATACTTGAAACATCGAAATTTGTATGACTTATTCGGTCTTTTACTTTTTCGAAATTTTTCGATAAATCCTTATCATTTCCCGTTTCATCTATCAAATCCTTATATATATCTGAAAGTTGAAGTTTTTTGCCTCTGAACATGGACTGAATACGGAACTCATCAAACAAATTTTGATTTTCGGGAAGTAGAAAGTAAGCCTCTTTATGAATTAAACCTGTTAAAAATATTTTATGTTTTTTGAAATCAATATCATTCAAATTTCCTGCTGCATATAACTGCTCATACAGCGAGTATCTGTTTTTTATTTCATAACCGAACAAACTAAAATCTAAATCCTGCAAATCAGCATCAATCAATGCGAATACCTTTTCGGGATTAAAACGACAGTCTCCCGGATTTTTAGCATAAAGTTCCTTTAATCTGTAGAATATTTTAATAACATCTGCACTTCCGCCGCAATTAAAGAATAAAAGTTTTTTTTGTTTTGGACTGCCCGGAACACAATTTTTATAAAAAGCAGAATCTTGAAGATGTTCTGAATTTTTGAATGCTTTTATTGTGTTTTTTCCCTTAAAATATGGCACTTCTCCCTCACACAAAATAATACTTTTACTTGTTGTTGAATTATTGGATATGAAATGACAATATTCTAATAAATCATCTTCCGATAATATCATTTTACAATTATTTTGTTGGTTTAGGTTCAATTTCTTTGACGTGAGCAGGCGTAACTGCTGTACATAATTCAAATGAATGAGTTGCCAAAATAAATTGATTTGTCGGAGTCCAAGCATATATGTCTTGTGCAATTTGCATTTGCCATTCGAGATGTAAATTATTTTCTATTTCATCCATCAAAACCACAGCATCGGTGATGTTTTTAAATTTCAACCATAAATAAATGCTCAGATATTTGAGTTCGCCATGGCTGAGGTCTTCGGGGGAAAAGGCTTTTAATAATTCCTTATCTTTTTTATTGAAAAAGAAAACATTTTCGATCTTTCTGTCCGGTTTGATGTCTTTATTTGCTAAAATCTGATTTAATTCGTCTAAGAATATTTTCAAATTATCCGATTTTTTATTTTCTAATACAGCATCGATATCTTCTTCGCTCTTTTCTTTAAATACTGCTTTTAGTTGCTCAATACTCACAATATCAAACGTAAAGAAGTTTGTTAATTTTTCTTTTGTACGTTGTAATTGAGAATAATAAGTTCCAATTAATGGCTGTCCATTAGATAGTCGGAAAAAATCTTTCCTTTGGTCTTTATTGATAAAATGATACATTTGAGTTAAGGGACCGGCTAAAAAGATTTTTTCGGAAATTTCATATTTCAAATTTTCCGGTTTTAATTTATTCCCACCCGATTTCTTATAAAATAATGAAAATTTACAATTTGAAAGAAAATTTGGACGTTCAATGATAACGTAATTCTTTCCGTCTGCCAGAAATTTAAGAGCTTGTCTTGCACCTTTTTCAACAATGATATTTGAAATTCCATAACCATTGAATAATATAATACGATCTTCAATCTTTTTGATTAAATTATCCGGATATTCCAATAAGTCTCTGACTTCCTCTTCCGAACTTCCAAGAATTTTATATTTATTTTCATCAAAAAAATGAATTATATTCAGTTTAATTTCTTCTTTTTTCTCGTTCTGTTTTTCATTTTTTAAATCTTCAACAAGGTTTATAACGAAAGGCAAGTCATTTATTAAAATATTTTTGTTTTCGATATAAACATTAGATTGTTGTATATTTTCTTTCGATTGCTTTAATGCTTCTTTATAAGCATTAATTTGATCCTTTCGCAAATATCCATTTACAATATTATTACTCACCGCAAAAAACTCCAATTCCACATCTTCACCTTCATGCAAAAAAGTAAATTTTGCAATGCTTTTATGCCCCGCATCTTCCGGTAAAACATAATCTTCGAGCATATTTGAAAGAAATTCGAATCTGCTTTCATCGAACGAACAATGCAAAAGCGTGAAAATCAATTGTAAAAATGTACTTTTCCCACCGCCGTTTTCGCTTGCCAGCGGAAAAACTTTCGGATAAAAATTGTGTTCAAAAGTAATATCAATATTTTTCAAGACTTTGAAATCTTCTATTTCAACACGTTTTAAAAACATACCGGTTTTGTTTTAATTTATCGTAAAGTTAAAAAAAATATTGTTAGCCTATTGAAAATAAAAATTTTCAATTTTCCGCAGTGTGCTTTATTTCTTATAAGATATTACATCGGCAAATAAATTATTTTTTTTGTTTCAAAATAATTTTCATCGAAAAAGTCTGAAATTTTATACACAATAGCATTTTTTTTAAATTCTTCGATTTCTTCTTGAAATTCGCCGCCTTTAAGGTATAAAATACCGTTTGGCAGTGAGTTTATTTGTTTTTCTTTTGTGCAATGTTTTACCGAATGTACAAATTTTGGGAAAGCCGTAACGGCTCGGGCAGTAACGAAATCGAATTTTTCTTTGATATTTTCGCTTCTGTCGGCAAGTGTTTTTACATTTTCAAGTCCAATTTCTCGGACAATTTCTGTGGCTGCTGCAATTTTTTTGTTGATGGAATCGAGAAGTAAAAATTCGGTTTCGGGAAATAAAATAGCTAAGGGAATGCCGGGAAGCCCTCCTCCTGTTCCCACATCTAAAACACGAGTTCCGGGTCTGAATTTCAGTGCTTTTGCGATGGATAATGAATGTAAAATATGATGTATCTGTAAGTTATCAATATCCTTTCGCGAAATTAAATTCAATTTCGCATTGTGCAGTGTAAAACTTTTTTCAAAATTAAGGAATTGCTCGTTTTGCAGGGCGGTGATTTCGGGAAAATATTTTTTTATCAGAACCATGATACTATTTTCAAATTGAAATATTATATTTTGTCGAGGTAAGGTAAAATTACGTTTCAAGTAATCGCAGAAATTAATTTATTATATACGAATTTATATCAAAATCAATTAATTACTTCCATAATTAACCAATCCCCGAATCTATTTGATGTTTTTTTAAAATCGAAATAAACAATTCTCGCGATCGAAAAAGCCGTGCCTTTACGGTTCCTATCGGAATGTTGAGTTCATCGGCAATTTCGAGATACGAAAATTCATCGAAATATCTCAGGGTTAATATTCTGCGATAATCGGGGTGTAGTTTTTTGAGTATTGTTCGCAGGAGTTTTTCTTTTTGTCCGGCTATCATTTTTTCTTCCGGATTGGGTTCATTTTCTACGAGCGAGAATTTATTTCCCAAACTGCCGTCGGAATCAGAATCGGTGCGGTCTATCGAAATTATGTTCCGTTGAGATTTCCGGCTTCGCAGAAAATCGATTCCGTTGTTTGTTGCAATTTTAAAGAGCCACGTGCTGAACGCATAGTTTGAACTGTATGATTCGATATTGTTGAATGCTTTGCCGAAAGCTTCTATGGTTAAATCTTCGGCATCATCTTTATTTTTCACCATTTTCAACAGCATAAAATACAGTGAATCACGATAATATCCCAACAATTCGGCATAAGCTTTTTGGTCGCCGCTTTTAGCCAATTCGACCAAACGATAATCACGTTTTGCTTTTTCCGAAAAATTGGAACCTATTTCCATACTATTTTTTTTCGCGAAAATTTATTTGAAATCAAAGCCCTGAAATTAAGTATCGGAATTAATATATCAAAGATAAGAATAAAATTAGAAATTTTTTCTTCTCGAAAATGTGTCGATACTTTTCTGAAAATAATATTTTGTATCGCAAATCGCAGAATAAACGCACTCGAAATTAAAATAAGAGCCTCCGGTGTGAATGCTAAAAAAATGAGACTTGCATAAAAAATAAAACGGCTTCCGATTTCGGTTCCCAAGAGTAATTTTGTTGAAAATTTATAATATTTCCCAACTGTCAAATGCCGTTTTTTCTGTCTGTGAAACGCTTCGTACGTTTTTAAGGGTGCGGAACGAGTGAAACTTTCGGGTGAAATATCGATGGTATAATTTCCTTTTTTCAAATTATGATTGATAAATAAATCGTCGTCGCCCGAAATTACGTGTGAGTGAGACGAAAATCCTTTGTTTTCGGTCCACATCGATTTTTTATACGACAAATTACGCCCAACCCCCATGTACGGAACACGTGCAGCGGCAAGGGTAAAATATTGCAGTGCCGAAAAAAGTGTATCGTAGCGAATGATGCGATTTAACAAGCCTTTTTCCTGATTGTAACCGCCATAAAGAAGCACAATTTCTATGTTTTGTGTGTAATTACCGACAATTTCCCGAATCCAATTTTCCGATACCGGCTCACAATCGGCATCTGTAAGCAGCAAAAAATTGTTTTTTGCTGCTTTTATTCCGATTGATAAGGCTAATTTTTTCCCGTGCGAAAATGTCGAATCTTGATGAATGGTGGTAACGTACAAGTTTTTATAAGTTTCCTTAAATTCGTTCAAGATTGGCAGTGTATCGTCTTCCGAGCAATCGTTCACAACGATAACTTCAAAATCGGAATAATTTTGTGCCAAAATTTTAGGTAAATATTTTTGTAAATTTTCGGCTTCGTTTCGGGCACAAATAACAACCGAAACCGGCACGGATTCGCTTTTTTCTTTTGTCTTTTTTATTAATGAAAATATCCGAAGATAAAAGAAAAAATAATAGAACATTTGAATCAAAAAAGCGACTGTAAAAACGACTAATCCAACAAGAACAATTTCATGTTGTTTGATAAAGGAATATGATAAAAACACAATTTTACAATAAGATTTTAAAATAAATATTTGTTAGAAATAATAATAATCGACACAAAATCGAATTTCAGTTTAAAAGTACATTAAGTAATGGTTAATTATTAATTGTTAATGAAGCAATAATTTGATTTTCTTAATAATATGGACATTATAACATACAAATAAATATGTCCGATTACTTAACTCTGTTTTTTCTTTGTAAATTTTTAAAATTATAGGTTATCGCTAATTTAGCTGTTATCTTCCTGAATTACAATTTCTTCATCAACAGCATTTTTATCCGAAACGGTTTGCAATTTCAGGCTGTTGCTTGTCAATTGTATAAAAGAACGCCGATTGCGGCAAATGTCGATAGCCAAATAAATTGAGCTTCGAAATGATTCTTCGGAAGCCACACCTTTTCCTGCGATATCGTATGCCGTTCCGTGTGCCGGCGAGGTTCGTATCAGTGGTAATCCGGCAGTGAAATTTACGCCTTGCTCAAAACTTAGAGTTTTGAATGCGGTGAGTCCTTGGTCGTGATACATTGCCAAAACGGCATCGAATTTTTTAGAGCCGTCGCTGCCAAAGAAGCCGTCGGCGGGGTATGGACCGATTGCCATAATGTTTTCTTCGCGTGCAGTTTTCAAAGCCGGAATAATTTCTTCTATTTCTTCCCGTCCTATTAGCCCGTTGTCGCCTGCATGAGGGTTTAAACCCAAAACGGCAATGGTCGGTTTTCGGATTCCAAAATCTTGTATCAGCGACTGGTTGAGTATTCTGAGTTTTTTTAGAATTAAACTCTTTTTAATCAATGCCGAAACTTCGGAAATGGGAACGTGTCCCGTAACAACACCAATACGTAGATTATCGGCACACATCAACATCAAAGCATCGTTTCCGGGGAATTGTTGTTGAAGATATTCCGTATGTCCCGGAAAATGAAATTGCTCGGATTGTATTGTATATTTGTTGATAGGTGCAGTAACCAGAGCATCGAGCTTGTTCAATTTCACATCTTCGAGTGCTTTTTCTAAGGATTGAAAAGCCGCCAAACCTGCTGCCGGCGAAGGGTGTCCGAGTTCTATCCGCACCGTATCATCAACACAATCAATAATATTTGGGCGTTTGAGATTGATGTGCTCAATTGATTTCACCAAATTAAAACTAAAATTTTCAATATTCAGTGCCTTGCGGTGATAGGCTGCCAATTTTGGCGAACCATAAACAACGGGTGTGCACAATTCGCAAATCTCAGGTTCCATCAAGGTTTTTATAATAATTTCATAGCCAACTCCATTCACGTCGCCGTGTGTGATGCCTACGACTATTCGTTCGTCAGTATTCATTTTTTTAATATTTTTTTTCAGACAATTTTTCGGTAAAAGTACCTAATTTTGATTAAATATGGTCTTAGTTTTCATTATTTCGAGTTTGATATCAAATTTATCATTTTTGAAATTTGTCATTTTTTGATATTGATTCGGCGTTTCAAAAATTCCACCATCAATCGAACGCCTACTCCGGTAGCTCCTTTAGTTTTATACTCGTTATCACTTTTGATAAACGAAGAACCGGCAATATCGAAATGAATCCAAGGATAGTTGGTAAAACGTTCTAAAAATTTGGCAGCAGTAATTGCCCCGGCTTCCGAACCTCCGATATTTTTCAGGTCAGCAATTTCTGATTTTATCAGTTTGGCGTATTCGTCCCAAAGAGGAAATTCAACGATACGTTCGTGAACTTTTTCGCCGCTTTCGCAAATCATTTCAAAGATATTTTTATCAACTTTACCCATGGCAACGGTTCCGTGTTCGCCCAATGCTGCGACTGCCGAACCTGTGAGTGTGGCAAAATCTAAGACCAATTCGGGTTGAAATTTTTGTGCATAACTCAGTGCATCGGCTAATATCAGTCGCCCTTCGGCATCGGTATTGAGTACTTCGACAAACAAACCGTTGTGCATTTTAATTATATCTCCCGGACGGTATGATGCTGCCGAAACAGCATTGTCGGTCGAAGGAATTAAACCGATAAGATTTATAGGCAGTTTTAATTGAGCTGCTATTGAGAAAATTGCTAAAACATCAGCCGCACCGCACATATCAGATTTCATGGTATCCATGCTGCTTGTGGGTTTTAAACTATAACCTCCCGAATCGTAAACTATGCCTTTACCAACCAAAACGATAGGTTTTTCGTTCACCGCATGTTCGGGTTTCCATTCCAAAACAGCAAAAAACGGCGGATATTCACTTCCTCTGTTCACGCCCAACAAACCGCCCATTTGCAAAGATTCAATTTGTTTTTTACCCAATATTTCGATTTTGAAGCCCGATTCGGCAGCGGTTTTTGTTATTTCTTCTGCAAATTTCACCGTGTTGAGTGTCGAATAAGGTTCGTTTCCCAAATCGCGGGCTAAAAATACGGCTTCGCTTTGAATTTGTAATTCTTCGATTTCGGATTTTTTTATTCCGCTTTCGGCAATCAAAATTTCTTTTAGACTTCCGTTTTTCTTTTCCGAATCTTTAAAATATTTTGAAAACGTATATGAGCTTAACATCAATCCTTCAACAAAAGGTAATGTTAACGCTTGATTTTCGGTAAGATTAACGACTTCGAGCGATTCAATTTTTTGTGTTCGGTGTCGCTGTTTTAGCTGCGAACCTAAAATGCGTGCTTTTTCAAAATCGACATTTACATTTTTCGATTCAAAAATAATTGCGACATAATAAAATAAGGGAAAATCATGCAATTCAATCATGGTTTGCTCCAATTCTATCTGTTTTTTTAAAAATTCGAGATGTTTTGATATTGATTTTTCCGTTTCAAGCCCTGTCAGTTTATTATCGGTTACGAAACAAATCGAATTTTTGTACGACAAGTGTTTTATTGTTTTAATTTTTGGTATCATATCGAAAATATTAATTAATCGTGTTGTAATTTTTCTTATCTGAGCCGGTAAAAATAGTAATTTTGCACCTAAATTCTGTTTTTATTTTTTATCAAACTAAAATTCACACAATAAAATCATATTTTAGTAATAACTGTAAAATTTGAGTGTATTCTAAATTGAATCTTTTGTACTGAAACATAAAATCAAGAATTTTTCGTTTAAAATATACAAAAAAAGAATGAAAATTTTTGTATATTTGGTTAATAAAAAAGAGTTAAATTTAATGATAATGAAAGCACTGATAAGTATTTTTATACTGAATATTTTGTTAATTTTTGATGTTTCGGCTCAGATAGACGAGGAACCTAAATCCTTTGGAGACGAAGAGCCGGAGGCTGAGCTTCAATTTGCATTTCGATTGATACCTTCCAACGAAAACATGTATTTTCAATGTGCCTTAGTTAAATTTGATGCCGAAGGCAAAATGATAGTTCAACAGATACCCGCAGACACTTGGGCAAAACAGGCTATGGGTTTTGAACGTTCGAAGGCAAATCCGAAAAAGAAAAATTTAATTGTTGATAAATATCAAATGTTTGAACTGCCGCCCGATATTACAGCTCTCTTAAAAAGCGATTACAGCGGCGATATTGAGCAAGCCCAAGAATACGAAATGTTTCGTTTGATGGTGATTATGAATAACATGTGGCGATTGCGTTATCGCCGGCATCCCTTTGAGCCGGTTCAGAAAAAAACCAATAACAACACCGATGAAACGAAAAAAGATATGAACTTGGTAGGTATTGATGTCGAAAACAATAGTCCGGACCCCACAGTGCCCGAAAATTTTGAATACAAAGGTTGGTCGAACAATGCCGACCCGGAAGTGAACGGAGCTCCGAACGATGCTCAAATGGCTTTACTTAAAAAATACGGCATGAAAGAAATTACCGATTTTGTATTTGGGGATAATGTTTTTATTTTGATGAAAGATGCTTTGAACCCCGAATGGCAGAAAATCTTTATGAATACGGTGGGCAACGGAGAAGACCCGAGTTTGAAAAAATAAAAAAGCCTGCCGCTTTCCGAAGAAAATCCGGTTTGATAATTTGAAAAAGAAGAATTTCTTTTCCTTCAAACATTTCGGACGGATTGTTGCGACAGGCTTCTCTGTATTTGACTTGCATACTAAAAATTCAGCGGCAGACTTAGACCGAAATAAGGCGAGATGTAATTACTTGCCTTCCATTCTTGATTTTCGTCCACAGTAAAAGTCCATTTATAATCCAATCCGATTTCGAGAATACTGTATATTTTATAAGCTACTCGAAGCCCTGCCAAAGAGCGGTTGTCTATTTTCAAGGCATCTTTCAAATCGGTGATTCCTGTTTTAACATAATATCCTTTTAAAACAATTTTTTTCGACAATTGCGAAGCATCGGCGTTGAGTTGAAGCAAAGCCGGAGCTTGTTCGCCCATTCCATCGGGTATCCAAAGCGACCCACCGACACTTACTTTACTTAACACCATGACGGTAAGCGAGCCTACGGTTCCTTGTTTTTTGCCGGTCGAAGCCAACGAAATCACTTTGGCATCTTTATTTAACTCATATCCGACATCGAAAAATTGCGGCACAAAATAATCGTTATACCAAACTCTTTCCAGACGAATATCGGTACGCAAAACCTTATCTAAGAATTTAATTTTTAAGTCAATACCTGCACCAATTCCGCTGCCGTCGTTGTATTTCGGAATCAAACTGTTGACTTGCTCTTCGGCAGGCAACGCTGTATAAAGTGCATCGAGAGTTGCCTTTAACGAATCGGAAGTGTTTTTCATCATGTAGCCATATTGCCCGTAAACTGCCAAATGCAGAAATTCGGTATTAATCAATTGTAAGCCGATATCGCCCGAAAATGCTTGTTGCCCTGCTTCTATAAACTTGTTTTGTACGGTTACTGAATCGGTTACGATTTTTGTATTGTCGTGGTCGGTAGCAAAACCAAGCCCAAATTCCAAAGTTTTTAGTATCGGAATTTCCGAATTTCCCAGCGGACGATAATAAGGACGCACGCCTAAGAGATTGAACGAACTGAAATCGAAATCACTGTACATTCCTTCCAAACCGAAAGTTTTGCCGAAGAGTAAATCAAATTCGGCTCCGAGTTTTCGTTTATCGAAACTAACCGAATTGTCGTAATTATCAATGAGTATTCCGTAACCGAGATACGAGCCGGACAGTTCGCCAACGCGAGCATAAAACGGGTCTCGTTTTTTAATTCCCCATCGCACATATCGAATCATTCTCAACCAGCCGATACCGCTTTCAAATTCATCGGTACGGAATTTCCACGTCTCTACATTAAACATCACGGGAACGTCTAATCCGAAACCTAATTTTCCGAAAGCAAATTCGGGCTGAACTCGCATTCCTACAAATCCTTGATTTCCAATTTGCGAATACAATAATGATGCAGCTAAATTGCTCTGTTTACCTTGCTCGGTTTGAGTATCGAAACCATCGGTTTCGGGGTCATCTTGTCCAAAACCGGTTGTAGGATAAAAGGAAAAAATACAGAAAACAAAAAATAAATAAAAAGTAATGTTTTTCATACGTTCGTTGTTTTAGTTAAAAATATTATAAGAGTAATTCTTGATTGGGATCTTCATTTTGCACCTTCCCAAAGAAAACGATACGGCAAAGTAAATGCCGGATTGGTCGAGAACGAAAATATTTGATTTAAAGTTATAAAATTCGTAATATTTTTTGCAATTATCAAAAAAAATGCCTCTACAATGTTTCGTAAAGGCATACTTCAAACCAAAGAGTACCGGGTTTGATACTCTTTGCATTAAGTCAAAGCTCAATTTCACTTAACAGCTTTTTTTATATTATTTGAGGTTTTGGATTGTTTAACGGTTTTCGATGCCTTACTTTTGTCCAAAAATTTATCTACCAAATAATTAATTCCTTCTCTATCCAATTTTTTTGTGTTCAGCACCAATTCGTCTCCGTATTCGTTGCGAATGATAATTTCGGTGCGATAACTCGAAGCATATTTGGAGAAAGCTTCGACCAATCGGCTGAACGGATTTGCTGCTCCGATAAGAACTGCCGTAAGCGAACCAACAATGCCGCTGCCCATTTCGCCTTTTTTTGCGGCAACACGTGTTAATTCAATTGTTTCCAAATCCTCGATTTGTGCGTTTTCGATATATTTTTTTAAATGAAGTAATTCTTTTTCGGGATTTTCGCCCGTTACGTGGACAAATAATTTCATGGGGTATTTTTTAAGTGAAAAACTAATAATGATAAATGATTTTTTGATTTATTGTATCATTTTCACTATTTTTCTGACTGATAAAAGGATTTTCGTTATTTCGATGATTGAAAAAATCACAAAACCTGAATTTACATTTTAACGGCAATTGTTTCAATTTCGACCAATGCACCCAGCGGCAAATCTTTGACTGCAAAGGCTGCACGTGCCGGCGGATTTTCGGAATAATACTTACCGTAAATTTCGTTCATTTCGGCAAAATTCGCAATAGAGCTGAGCAAACAGGTCGATTTTACGACATCGGAAAATGTAAATCCTGCCTCATCCAAAATCGCATTTATATTTTTCATCACTTGTGCGGTTTGCTCTTTGATACCGCCTTCAACAATTTTCCCGCTTGCAGGGTCGATAGGAATTTGTCCCGAAATATATAAGGTATTGCCTGCCTGCACGGCTTGACTGTATGGTCCGATGGCTTTGGGTGCTTTGTCGGTACGAATAATTTTTTTCATTTTCTCATTTTTAAATGTTGTCTGTAAAAGTATAGACAAATTCGCTAATTTTATTCTATTAAAACTTATTTCAAAATTAGGTTGTAAAACCATTTGTTGCTTTTGAGTAGCTTAGATGTTTTACCAAATATTGTAATTTTAAGATAAAAACAATCCATAAATGTAAATCACGCTTTACAAAGATAACTATTTTTTCTTATTTCAAAATAATTTTACGTGAAATTTGTATATTTTTCCATACATTTATCATCTAAAAAAATCTACATGGAGTCGAACAAAGAAATGCAAAAAAAACGTTATCCCGGTTTTTCGGCTTATACCGAAAATGATTCCGACATATTTTTTGGGCGAGAAATTGAGTTGCAAAATATAATTTCGAATCTCGACAAAAATCATTTCAACCTTCTGCTATCAGAATCGGGTGCAGGAAAAACATCTTTGCTTCGTGCCGGAGTAATTCCTTTTCTCAGACGTTTTCGCGATTTTGAAATCGTTTATTTTGATATTCCGAACTGCAACAAAAACAACGAGCCTACTTTACTTGATTTATTTTATCAATCAATTGATATTCTTTGCATTAATGAGAGCTATATTGACAAATTGACTTCCAAAAAATATATTTGGAACTCATTTAAAAAATTAAAATCCGAGCACGAAAATCCATCAATTGTACTGATTTTTGATTCCGTGGAACATATATTTCAGTATCCCGAAGAACAACAAACCGATTTTTTTAGGAATCTTTCCATTTCCATCACCGAAAATATTCCCTCCGAAATTAAAAATGATATTGAAGCAAAATTACGAGTAAACACTGATTTACTGACTGATGAAGGTCGCCGACATTTAGAAACACAAAACGATGTTCGCGTTATTTTTTCGAGCAACACCATTGCGTTCAAAAAATTTGAAACTCATTTCCCTCTATTTCCCGAAATAGAAAATTCGATATTTAATTTGCAATTTTTTTCAATCGAACAAGCATCGAAAGCTCTGGCAAATCCCGCAATATACAATCTAAAAATCAACGGATTGAGTGTGTTTATATCACATGAATTTGAGTTCTCCTCCGAAACCCTTGAACGCATTCTCATTTTTTTATCAAAAAACGGAAAACGAAATATTCGCCCTATTTTTATTCAACTCTTTGGTTTGTATATTGAAAATCTATTTATAGAAAACGGCGAAATTCAATTAAAAAACGACTCGGATTTGAATTCGATTTTATTAACCTTTTACGAAAAAATATTAAACGAGATACCTACCGAATCCGAACGTAACAAAGCACGCTATTTTATTGAAGAATTTTTGATTTTGGAACATGAACAAAAAAAATTGTCGATATACAAAGGAGCTGCCGAACAGCAATTTGCCGTTGAAGGCAGTATTTTAAATTATCTGAAAAAACGCAGATTACTTCTCGAATTTCAACAAAACACCAACGATTCGTACATCGAACTGTGCGATGATTTATGGATTTCGCCGATTATTGAATCGAAAAATCGCCGAAAAAATGCCGAATTATTCGCTCTCGAAAAATTGAAACAAGCAGAAGTTCTGAAAAAGAAAGCCGATTTTCAACTTCTGAAAGTCCGAAAAATTAAAACCTTTACCATCATCGGCTTTGCAGCTTTTGTCATGGCACTTATCGGAATTTTTTTTATTAATGCAGCCCGGAAAAAATCGGAACTCAACGAAATTACCTCTCGCTCCAATCTTTTTGCTTACTACGCTGCAAAAGAAATAGAAACCGACCCCACAACAGCTTTTCGACTTGCCGAAGAAGCCTATCGCATCAACCCGAAAAATGCCAATGCTGCGGGTTCTCTGATTACGGCGTATTATTCCGGCGAATCTTTCTACTCAATATTAGGAAATATAACAAAAACGACGGTTTCGGCACAGATTTCGCCCGACCGAAAATCGATATTGACAAGCAACACAAATCACCGACAAAAAACTTATTTTCTGATTCTCAACGATTTATCGGGAAAAGAAATTCTCAGAATATCACATGAATCACCAATAATTTCGAGCGATTTCACACCGGACGGTAAAATTATCACACTCACAGATGCCCAAGGTTTTGTGTGTTTTTATAATTTGAAAGGACTCGAATTTCGCCGATTCAAAGCTTCCGATAACGTAGTTTGGTTGTGCCGTTTTTCGCCCGATATGGATAAATTCCTAACCTCCGATGCAGCAGGGAAATTGAAGCTTTGGCGTGCCGATTCGCATCTGATTTCGGAACTGCCACAACATGATTTTGATGTATATTCCGCCGATTTTTCGCCCAACGGCGAATTTATTGTTACAGCCGATGAATTTACCGTAAAACTCTATAATACAGAAGGCAAATTCCTGAGAGAATTGCCCGTTCCGAACAAAAACTCCTACTATTTCCCATTAATTCAATCGGTGAGATTTTCGCATAATTCCGAAAAAATTATTGTCTCAATAAACGACCGTTCGGGGAAAAACCACATCGCTTGGCTGACCGATTTGACGGGTTTCAATCAAATGGTGTTTCGAGGACATACCGACTGGCTCAATTCTGCCGAATTTTCCGATGACGACACTCGTATTATTAGCACTTCGCGGGATAAAACCATTAAAATTTGGAACGTAAACGGCGAATTAATCGGTACATTGAAAGGGCATTCAGCAAATATTTTAGATGCCGAATTTGATAAAGCATCGAACACAATTTTTTCTGTCGGCGATGATAAAACTATCAGAAATTGGCATTTCGGAAGACTTTTAAACCCAATGGAAAATATTAAAACTGCCGATTTTGCAATTTTTTCGCCCGATGGTTTGAAAATTTTGACAGTATCGGCAAATCAAGTTTCACTCAGTGATTTAACAGGAAAATTCAGTGCCGATTTTAGTGTCGGCAACACAACAATCAGTGCCATTGCATTTTCAAATTCCGGAAATACGATTGCTGTTGGCAGCATAGATGGGAATCTGAGTTTGCACACACTTTCCGGCAAAGAAATAACAGTCCTCAAAGCTCATCATAAAAAAATCAATTCTATTTGTTTTTCGCACGATTCGATTTTTTTGCTTTCGGCTTCCGACGATAGTTTGGCAATTCTTTGGAATATCAAAAAAAATATCCCCGAAAAAGTTTTCAGAACCGAAGGCAAATGCACCAATGCCATTTTTTTGTCTAATAAAAACTCTATTGTTTCATCAGATAATAACGGAATAATTTCGCAATGGCTTATTTCGGGCAAAAATGAAAATACATTTAACATTGAGGATTGTGGTATTCGCTCGTTACAAACCAATTTAGTTGCAACAAAGCTCTTGATATGCGGCGATGATAATATATTACGTTTTGCTGATTTGAAAAACCACACTGTAAAAACTGCAGATTATCTGAAAAATAATATCAGCTCCGCAGCTTTTTCGCCCGATGAAAAATATCTGATAACCGGAAGTAACGATGGTTTTTTGCGTCTGTATAATTCCAACGAACGAGAAATGATAAAATTATCGAATCCGGGCAGTATCGTGAATCTTAGTTTTTCATCGGACAGTAAATATATTATCGCAGTATATGAAAAAAACGGAATAAAAACAGCAAAAATTTGGGTCATCGACCCTTTAAAAATTCTCGAATTAACGAATACTATAAAAATTTTTGGTAATTTTCAGAAAATTTCGAAAGAATATTTGGATAAATACATTGATTAAATTACTCTGTCAAATTCCACGCAGAAACGTGTTGCACACGTCTCTATTCCGAAAATTTTGAGACGTGTGCAACACGTCTCTACAATACCGACAAAGGAGTTTCCGGATTTTTCATCTTCTCGTTTTCGGACACAATATTTTAGAAAATCCGAACAATCCTTTAATCCCAAAAATCATGGTTCAGACAATTGTACCGAAGTTACGCTTCGCTAAACAAAGCCGAGTTACCGTTCTTTTTGCTTCATTCTTCGCTGAGCCGGAGAAATGTATTATTTGTATCTCTTATTAAATTCTTTCGGATTACGACTCCAGTGCAAAACAGAAAGGACTATTATTTCTAATTTTTCAATAATATACGATATCAAATAAGGAAATCTGTCCGTTTTGGCTTGTCTCATTTTTTTATATTTCTCGGCATATTGACATGGATTATTTTGAATACCTTCAAGTGTTTTCTCAACTTCATCGACAAATTCATCTCCTAAATTTTCATTTTGCAAGTTGTACCACTCTTTTGCCTTTTCAATATCTTTCGCTGTTTCAGGAATAAAATTTATGTTGTATTTTTTCTTGCTCATTTTGTCCTGATTCTCTTTTTCACTTCGTTCCAACTGAGTAAATTTTCCGGATTTTTCCGATAAGATAACAATCTTTCGTCTAATATTTTTTTGTGTTCGTCACTCAACTCGTAATTATCCGACATATCTTCGTTATCCGGTAATTCATCGGTTTTTTTTTGTCGAGGTAAAGCGTACTCTAAAAGTTTATTAAGAGTGACAATTAAATCAACATCCGTTACTTGTTCAAAACGTTTCAGAAACAGCGACTTTTCGATTAGTAAGTCCATAATTTAATATTTTCTACAAATATACAATTTTTGTAAAACTTTCGCAAAGAATGTTTTCTTCAAAGATATACGGTGTTTATATTGATGACATTCTCTCCTACGGCAAATGAAGTTAATGAATTTTAATTTCTTTACAGCTCTTCTTCTTCAGAAAAACCTAACGGCGACTAAAAGTCCTGTCAGCGGTTGATTCGGTTACCTTCAAACCGCTGTCGGGGCGTAAAGCCGCCGACAGGGTTGTCTTATAATTTAACATTTTCGGATATTCGATTACGTTGACTTCACCATTGTCCGTAGAGACGTGTTGCGCACGTCTCTGTTTTGATAGTTGCGCACGTCTCTGTTTTGTTAGTTGTGAACGTCTCTGTTTTGTTAGTTGCGAACGTCTCTGTTCTGAAAGATACGCACGTCTAAGTTCCGAAAATTTTGAGACGTGTGCAACAAGTTTCTACAAAACCGGCAAACGCTGTATATAATTTATTTATCTTCTTGTTTTCGGAAACAATATCTAAAAAAAATCTCGCCGTTTTTTTACTTTCCTCTTCGCCTTACCCTGAAAATCAATATTTTGAAAGTAAAAAATTCCGCACCACTCCGGCAAAAACTTCCGGTTGCTCGGCATGAAGCCAGTGTCCTGCATTTTTAACTGTAACAAATCGAGCCGAAGGAAATAACTCTAATATTTGCGACCTGTCGCTTTCGCGAATATAATTCGATTTATCACCTTTGATAAACAAAATATCACCGTTAAATATTTTGCCGTTTGCCAAATTGATTTCACCGGCTATTTCATTCAAATTATTGAATAAAGCAACAGCATTGAGTTTGAACGCAAATGTGCCGTTTTTTTCGCGTGAAATATTCTTCATCAAAAATTGTCGAATTCGCTTGTCCGAAACTTTGTATGATAACACATTTTCGGCTTCTGTTCTCAATTTTATATTTCGTAAATCAATATTTTGAAGCAATTTTAAGACATCGGAATGGTTAAATCCGCTTTTTTCTTCAAAATCGATATAATTTCGGGGCGAAACATCGGCTACGATAAGTTTTTTAATGTTTCCCGGATTTTCCAAAGCCAATTTCATCACAACTTTTCCGCCCATCGAATGTCCGAGAAAATTTGCTTTTTCAATTGATAAATCGTTCAATAATTCAAGTAAATCGCCTGCCAAATCGCTGTATGTGTGCGAATCTGCCCAAGGCGATTGCCCGTGATTCCGCAAATCGGGAACGATGACTTCAAAATTTTCGGACAAAGTTTTTGCTATCGACATCCAATTGTCCGACATTCCGTACAATCCGTGTGCAATAACCAGCGGCTCACCTTTTCCTATTTTTCTGTAAAAAAGTTTCATTTTTTACTATACTCTAAACGGCTTAGATTTTAATTTTAATAATCACGTAATACTCGGTAGTTCAGGCAATTTCCACATTTTCATTATAAGTAATCTGACAGATTTATTTGTATTATAATGTCCCTATTCTTATCGAAATCAAATTATTACTTCATTAACAATTAATAATTAATAATTAACCATTACTTAATTGCCTCAAATACATTTGGATTGTGTTGTGCAACCCGTAATACAAAGCATCGGCAATAAGTGCGTGCCCAATGGAAACTTCTGCCAATTCCGGAATATTTTTATAAAAAAAATTCAAATTTTCCAAATTCAAATCATGCCCTGCATTCAGAGCCAAACCGTTTGCCAACGCCACCTGTGCAGCTTTCACAAAAGGTTCGACAGCTTTTTGCGGGTTAGCCGAAAATTGTGCGGCATACGGTTCGGTGTATAATTCGACACGATTGGTGCCTATTTTTGCGGCTCGCTCTATCATCGCAGCTTCCGTTCCTATAAAAATCGAGGTACGAATACCTGCTTTATGAAATTCTGCAATAATTTCGGATAAAAACTGTTCATTCTTAATTGTGTCCCAACCCGAATTTGAGGTTAAAGCATCGGGAGCATCGGGCACCAAAGTAACTTGCACTGGTTTGATTTTCAACACCAAATCGATGAATTTTTTTTCGGGATTTCCTTCGATATTCAACTCGGTTCGGACAACTTTTTTCAAATCCAAAGCGTCTTGATAACGAATATGCCGTTCATCGGGTCGCGGATGAATAGTAATACCCTGTGCACCAAACGATTCGCAATCTACGGCAACTTTCAACACATCGGGAACGTTTCCTCCGCGTGCGTTACGGAGTGTTGCTATTTTATTGATATTTACGCTGAGTTTTGTCATTTTGATATTTTTTATAATTCGATATAAAATGTTCGGGAAATTGATGTAAAAATCTCAAATTCCGCCTCTTATGTATCATCTTAAAAATAAGAATTGAGACTGTCAATATTTTTAAATATTTTTGCGTTTTAAATATTGTGCAAAATTACATTTTTTACAGAAAGTATTGCGAAAAACTAAATTTTAAATCATGCAGGCAAAAGATCTTATATCGGACGTTGTACCTGCGGTGCAAACCACCGACAGTGGAGCCAAAGCCCTAAATTGGATGGAAATTTTCCGGATTTCGCACCTTCCGATTGTCGATAACAATGAATTTCTGGGTTTGATTTCCGATAACGATATTTACGATTACAACATGGCTGATGAGCCAATCGGCTCACATAAGTTGTCGCTTTTTCGCCCTTTTATTATGCACGATAAGCACATTTACGATGTTATTGATTTGGTTGCCAAGCAAAAACTTTCGATAATTCCGGTTTTGAATGCGAAAATGAAATATCTGGGAATTATCACTTTACACGATTTGGTTCAACATTTTTCAAATTTTACGGCGGCACAGGAACCGGGAGCAGTTATGGTTCTGGAAATGAATCATATCGACTATTCTTTGGCACAAATTTCGGGAATTGTTGAAGGAAACGGGGCTAAAATTCTCAGCAGCTACATTCATACTTCCGACGAATCGACGTTGTTGAACGTAACAATAAAACTCAATACCTTGGATATTTCGGCAATTCGCCAAACGTTTGAACGCTACGATTACACTGTCAAAACCTCGTATTCCGAAGAAGATAAGATGAAACGATTGGTGGAAGACCGATACGAAGAATTTATGAATTATCTTAATATTTAAGCCACAGAATGGAGTTTAACGCGAAAGAGCCTTCAAACTTGCTCAAAATCAGACTTTTTATCATTTTAATTTCTTCTTTGTTATTTTTCCCGTTTTTGGGAGCCGTTCATTTGTTCGATTGGGACGAAATAAATTTTGCCGAATCGGCTCGCGAAATGATTGTTACTGGTGATTATTTAAACGTACACATCAATTTTGAGCTGTTTTGGGAAAAACCTCCGCTTTTTATTTGGTTGCAAGTGGTTTCGATGAAAATTTTCGGTATCAACGAATTAGCAGCACGTTTCCCAAATGCGCTGTTAGGCATTTTTACATTATTGATTTTGTTTGAAATCGGGCGAAAATTTTACGATTCACGAATGGGTTTATTTTGGGTTTTGGCATACACAGGCTCAATTCTTCCTCATTTTTATTTCAAATCCGGAATCATCGACCCGTGGTTCAATCTCTTTATTTTTTTAAGTATCGTGTATTTTATTCGATTTTTAACAGAAGAATCGAAGAGAAAAAAAATCATTGCACTTTCCGCAGTATTCCTCGGTTTGGCAGTTATGACAAAAGGTCCGGCTGCAATTTTGATTTTCGGTTTAAGCGGATTTGTTTTTTTGATTTTGAAAAAATTCAAAATTAAAATATCAATTTCCGAGATATTGATTTTTTCTGTCGTCTTAACATTTGTTGGCGGATTCTGGTTTATATTACAAGCCGCATTCGGAAATTTCGATGTCTTGAAAGATTTTGTCATCTATCAAATTCGATTGTTTCAGACCAAAGACGCGGGTCACGGAGGATTTTTGGGCTATCATTTTGTAGTCTTGTTTTTCGGCGTTTTTCCGGCTTCTGTTTTTGCGTTAAAATCATTTCGACGAACATTTGAAGAAACCGACACTCAAAAAATATTCCGCCAATTGATGATGATACTTTTTGGGGTTGTTCTGATTTTGTTCACAATCGTAAAAACAAAAATTGTACATTACTCCTCGCTCTGTTATTTTCCATTGACATTTTTAGCTGCATTGGCTGTATATCAGACCGAAAAAGGAAATTTTAGAGCATTGAAAATTGTTTCGGGATTGCTGATTTTTGTATCTTTTGTTTTAGGCTTTGCCGTAACCGGTTTACAATTTATTGCAGCGAATAAAGAAAAAATAATTGAATCCGGAATTATAAAAGATGATTTTGCCGTAGCCAATCTGGCGGCAAATCCGGCATGGTCGGGTTTTGAATTTTTAATCGGATTGATATTGTTGCTTGGGATTCCGGCTGCATTCATCGTTTTTCGCACAAATTACACTCGAAAAATTATCGCAATTTTTGTTTTAAGTTTGATATTCATCAACTTGTCGATGAGTATTATCGTTCCGAAAATCGAACAATATTCGCAAAATGCAGCATTGGAATTTTACGAAAAACATCAAAATGAAGATGCTTATATCGAAACTTATAATTTTAAAAGTTATGCCCATTTATTTTATTCCAAAAAACAGAAAGCCCTCTCCCGCACTGCCGAGAGCAAATATCAGCTTTTAACGAGCGAAAATGATAAAACCTGTTATTTTATAATGAAAATTACAAGCGAAAAAGAGTTTTCGCAAAATTATCCGACATTTACAAAATTATATGACAAAAACGGATTTTCTTTTTTTGTCAAAGAAAAAGGCAAATAATTTAATTGATAATTGTTAAATAACTTAAATAAACGAAAATATCTAAAAAATACTCCTTTTACTTGATTCTTTTGCTACAAACCTTCATATCTCAAATATATTTTTATAATGATTAACAATAAAAAAATAGCTGTTGTACTTCCGGCTTACAATGCCGAAAAAACATTAAAAACAACTTACGACGAAATTCCGTTCGACATTGTCGATGAAGTAATTTTGGTTGATGATTTGAGCAGCGATAAAACTGTTGAAACAGCAGCCGCAATCGGTATCAGCCACATCGTTAAACATCAAAAAAACAGAGGCTACGGAGGCAATCAAAAATCATGTTACGATAAAGCTTTGGAACTCGGTGCCGACATCACGGTAATGCTTCACCCCGATTATCAATACACTCCGAAATTAATACGTTCAATGTGTTATTTGATTGCCGATGGTGTTTATCCTGCGGTTATCGGTTCGCGAATACTCGGCAAAGGTGCGTTGCGAGGCGGAATGCCTTTGTACAAATACGTTTCGAATCGATTTCTGACACTTTCGCAAAATCTATTGATGAACCAGAAATTATCGGAATATCACACAGGATACCGTGCTTTTTCGAGAGAAATTCTGGAAAAAATTGATTACGAATCCAATTCCGACGATTTTGTGTTCGATAATCAAATGATAGCTCAAATATTTTACGCCGGTTACGAAATTGCAGAAATTACCTGTCCCACAAAATATTTCGATGAAGCCTCATCTATCAATTTAAAAAGAAGTATTAAATACGGACTTGGTGTTTTGGGCGTTTCAATCTCATATTTTTTCAACAAAATCGGAATCGGTCGAAATAAAATTTTTAAACCCAAAACGAAAAATTGAACGAAAATAAATCCGAAGAAAAACGTAATTTTATTTTTGATTTTTTGATATTTTTACTGGTTCTGTCAATTTATACTTCTGATTTAATAGCACAAAACGACACGTGCCGCAAAGAAATCAGAATAGGCAAAATTGAAATTTCGGGCAATAAAAAAACCAAAGAACGAATTATTTTGCGAGAACTGACATTTCGCACAGGAGAAGTTTTATGCCTGAAAAACCTTGAAAAAGATGTCGAACAAAGCAAAATAAATTTGCTGAAAACACCTTTATTCAATTTTGTAACCTTTGAAATTGATACACGCGATTCTCTTATTTTTGATGTTCTGATAAAAGTTGAAGAACGGTGGTATCTTTGGCCTGTTTTCCGCATCGGTTATGCCGACCCGAATTTGAACGCATGGCTCAAAACCAAAGATTTTTCGCGATTGTCGCTTGGCGTAGGTATTGAAAAATACAATGTTCGCGGTGCGAACGAACACGTAATTCTGCAAGGCGTTTGGGGTTACGAAAGGCTTATATCACTCTCATATTCCGATGTTTACATCGATAAAAAAAGACAAAACGCATTATCGTTTTATGTCAAAAATTTCAATCAACGTTCGGTGGAGTATGCTGTTGAAGAAAATCAATTGCAAAACATCAAACTAATTGACAGATATGCTTTTACATCGTTCGGCTGGTCGATTGGCTTACGAATGCGAAAGAAAATCGAATTTTCGCACAATATTTTTCTTTCATGGGAAAAAAGTGCAATTGCCGACACAGTTCTGAAACTTAATCCGGATTTTTTTAACGGAGGCTTCACCGTTTCGGAAATTTTTGGCTTAGAATATTTTATTCGCTGGGATAAAAGAGATTCGCGTTCGTATCCTTTAAGTGGATTTTATTTAAGCTCAAACATAAAAAAACTCGGCTTTGGATTTATCAAAAATTCGCATATCGACTATCTTACAACTCAATTCAAATACAGCAAACACACGCCTCTTGTGGCAGGATTTTATTTGGCAAACAATATCGAAATTAAAAAATCTTTCGGCAGGCATCAATCGTTTTATATGCAAGATGCTTTTGGATACACAACGGCATTGCGTGGTTTTGAATATTACATCATCAAAGGTTACGATTTTGCTTTAATGAATACTTCATTGAAATACGAATTGATATCGGAGCAAATTATTAAACTGGATTTTATACCTTTGAAAAAATTTAATAAAATACATTATGCCCTCTACCTCGACTTTTATTTCGACACCGGATACGCATATCAAAAGAACCAAAATTTGAAAAGAGCTAACAATTTTAACAACACAATTTTATACAGCGGCGGCATGGGGTTGAACTTTGTAACTTACTACGATTTGTTAATCCGATTGGAGTATTCAATCAATAAAATAGGTGAATACGGTTTTTTTATCCATTTCGAAACACCATTTTAATTCTGCTTTGATAAATTTAAAACAAAGATAACTCATTTATTACAGACAATTCGTCTTATTTCGATTTTTTTGTTCAAATACAATTAATTATGTTGTCAGTTTTGAGAATACACGATGTTTCACTGAGAATAAAATCGCAAAGCGATTATAAAAACTCTGTGTCCTCGGTGTTTCTCGAAAGTTTTTTACCGGAAAATCAATTTCCTATTTATTGGATAGCAATATATTACACCACATAATAAAATTTCTCTTTGTAAAAACAATTCCTATAAAATAGAAATAAAAAATGAAACAATGATTGCAGCAATTTACGGCAAACAATATCAACCTGCATTTTCGGATTCATTACGTTTTTTTTTCGATGAATTGAAAAATATGGACTGTCAAATTCACCTTCACCACGATTTTTATGAATTGATAAAACGGAACGAAAATTTTGACCCGCAACCCGATAAAATTTTCAAAACACATGAAGATATTTCCTCGGACACCGATATTTTTTTCAGCATCGGGGGCGACGGAACTTTTCTGGAAAGCGTTTCGTATGTTCGAGACTCAAAAATTCCGATGGTCGGCATCAACAGCGGTCGTATGGGTTTTCTGGCAAACATCTCGAAAGATGATTTACCCACGGCTATGAAAAATATTTTCAAAAAAAATTATACCATAGAACATCGAACTTTATTAAAACTGCAATGCCGTTCGCAGGTATTTCGCGAATGGAAATACGCTTTAAACGAAATCACGGTTCAGAAAAGAGATTCCGGTTCGATGATAGTCATTCATTTGTATGCCGATAATGAATTACTCAACAGTTATTGGTCTGACGGATTAATTATCTCAACACCAACCGGTTCGACAGCATATTCGCTGAGTGTCGGCGGACCGATTGTAACACCAGGTTCGAGTAATTTTATAATCACCCCCATTGCCCCTCATACACTAACGGTTCGCCCTTTGGTAGTTCCTGACAGCGTTCGCCTGCGAATACAAATTGAAGCTCGACACGATAATTATTTAGCCTCATTGGATTATCATTCCGAAATATTAGACACATCGGTTGAACTCTTTATAAAAAAAGCCAATTTTAAAATAAACATGTTGAAATTTGAAAATACATCGTATTTTGAAACATTAAGAACCAAACTGATGTGGGGTTTGGATAAAAGAAATTAATATTTTCCTGAAAATATAATAGCAATGAAGAAATAACGTTTGAATATAATACAGGATTAAATTAAATTTGTAAAATTTTGTTTTTTGAGAATAAAACCTTTATTTTGTAAATTTGAATAATTTTATCCACAAAAGTTGAAAATAAAACAAATTACTATGAAAAATTTTTTTTACTTGCTGATAGTTTTCACATTCTCTGCGGGGATAACAAATGCTCAACGCTGGAAAGCCGAACGAACATCGCTTGTTTTTGGAGCGGGCATGTCTCATTTTATGGGCGATTTGGGCGGCGGCGGCAAAGAAGCTGCACACTTTTTCGGGGTTCGCGATATGGATTTTGTTACCACGCGTCCATCGCTTTTTGTTGGCTATCGTTATCGGTTAACAGAGGAAATAGCCTTTGAACCGCGAATAACATACGCACGCCTGTCCGGAAAAGACATTGCATCTGCCAATGAAAACAGACGTATGAGAAATCTTTCTTTCAGAACAAATTTATGGCAATTTGGCGGTCATTTTGAATATGCCTTTCTAAAAGAAAAACAAAACCCGAGATATTCGTTTTCCAGTTTGAGAGCCCTTAGAAATTTAAGTGCATTTGTAATCCTTGGCGGCGGAATTGCCTATTACAACCCCAAAGCAAAATACACCGATGGAAAATGGGTAGCACTCAGACCGTTACACACCGAAGGACAAGGACAAGCGGCTTACACATTGAATTTTGTCGATGCCGAAGGTGTGAATCAAACCGTAGAAATAACACCCGATGCCGAATACAAAAAAATAACAGCCGAATTAACAATCGGATTGGGCATGAAATACAATATCAGTCGCCATTGGGCAATTGGTTTGGAAATTACCAATCAATACACAACAACCGACTACCTCGATGATGCACACGACCGATACTACAATTACACACAAATGGGAACAGAACCCCCTTCGGCAGAAACTCTCTATTTTACAGACAGGCATATCGATGCCGAAGCTCCCGGAACATTATACCAAACAGGCGACAAGTTCAGAGGCGACCCAACTTATAAAGATGCTTACATCTTAACACTCATCACCGCACACTATAAATTCAAGAATACCGTAAGAGGCTTACCAAAATTTTAATATTTTGAAAAAAACGTTCGTAATACTTCTCTTTTTTTACGCAAGCACCGCACTATCGCAAAAACTCAAAAGTGAATTTGGTTTAACAGCCGGAGTTGCTTATTATATGGGAGACATTAATCACACAAAACAATTTTATTCGCCAAAAATTGGATTTGGAATATTGTATCGCCACAATTTCAATCCTCGATATGCTGTTCGCGTTTTTTTGAACCGCTTATCGGTCAGCGGTTCTGATTTAGATTTCTCAAACGGATATCAGCAAAGCCGTGCCCACTCATTCAGCCAATCAATTGTTGAATTTGGCAGCATGGCAGAATTTAACTTTTTAGATTTCGTGCCGGTCGATTATCAACGATTCAGCCCCTACATTACAGCCGGACCAAGTTTGGCATACACACAAATTCCGGGCAAAAATTTTCAATTAGCAATTCCTTTCGGAGCCGGAATAAAATATGCACTCAATAAACGCTTAACACTTGGTGTAGAATGGATTTTCAGAAAAACATTTACCGACCGTATCGACTTGTTATATAATAGCTCTATCTCAGAAACAAGTCCACCAATAGCCTACAAGCAAATATCGAGCGACAACACCAAAGACTGGTATTCTTTTGCCGGAATTGTGATTAGTTACAATTTTGCAAGCGATAAAAAATG
Organism: Draconibacterium orientale; assembly: GCA_020721645.1. GTDB lineage: Bacteria > Bacteroidota > Bacteroidia > Bacteroidales > JAADGE01 > DYMH01. Next base: position 13,175 of record DYMH01000009.1, on the reverse strand, counting down.
GTGCCCTGCCTATAATAAACCCAAAAAGTAAAGCAGGAATGAGTTTCAAAGAGAAAATTGTGAAGGAAAAAATCCCCCTGCACGTAGCCGTGATTATGGACGGAAATGGGCGTTGGGCAAAGCGAAGAGGTAATCAACGAATTTTCGGGCATCGCAATGCGATACAAGCTGTTCGCGATACAGTAGAAGCTGCCGGAGAACTTGGAATTAGATTTTTAACACTTTATGCTTTTTCGACAGAAAATTGGAACCGTCCGAAAACAGAAGTCGATTCTCTGATGTCGCTTTTAGTCTCATCAATTGAAAAAGAAACGTCAAACCTGATGAAAAATAAAGTTCGCCTTCAAGTCATCGGCGAAACTGAACGGCTCCCCCAAGCTGTTAGGGAAAGCTTACAAAAATTAATATCAAATACCTCCGAAAATAGCGGATTAACTGTTATCTTAGCACTCAGTTACAGCTCACGCAGGGAAATAGAAAATGCAATAAAAAAAATATCTTTCGATTGCCAAAAAGGTTTGATAGACAGCTCAACAATCAACGAATCGCTTATCAATTCCTATCTCTATACAGCAGCTTACCCTGAACCGGAACTGATGATTCGCACCGGCGGCGAATATAGAATCAGTAATTTTATGCTTTGGCAAATTGCCTATTCCGAGCTTTATTTTACCGATATTCTGTGGCCGGATTTCAGAAAAGAAGATTTTTTTGAAGCCATTTACGAATTTCAAAAACGCGAAAGACGATTTGGAAAAACGGAAGACCAAATATGATGATAAATTCGTCGAATTATCAGAAAAATTATACTTTCGCAGCGTCAAAATGATAAATACGAATTTTGGGCTGTGTTAAAATATCTTAAAACATTTTAAAACATTCTAATTTATTGTTTTCTGACAAGAAAAAACAATACTTTTCGCAAAAAATTAATCACTTGCTCAATGTCTAAAAAGATATACCTCATTATTTTTTCTTTGTTTTTCGTTCACTCTGTGAAATCCCAAATTAATATTAACTACGAAGAACCCAAAGTTTTTGAAATTGCAGATATTTCACTTTCAGGAATTCAATCGCTGAACAAGACAGCTTTAATCGAAATTACAGGCTTATCTATCGGACAAAAAATCAGCATTCCGGGCGATGAAATTACAATGGCGGTAAAAAATTTATGGAAACAAAAAATGTTTTCGGACATCAACATATCGGTCGAAAAAACCGAAAATGACAAAGTTTGGCTCAATATTTATCTTCAAGAACGTCCCCGAATGTCAGAAATCAATTTTATCGGCATAAAAAAATCGGAAGTCGATGATTTGAAAGAAAAAGTAAATTTGATTCGCGGAACACAAATTACAGACAATATTATCACGAATACGAAAAATATTATTCAAAATTATTATGCAGATAAGGGTTTTTCGAAAGCGAAAATCGACATCGTAAAAAAACCGGATACAACACTTCAAAATTCGGTAATTTTGAATGTAAATATCAATAAATCGAAAAAAACAAGAATAAAATATATTAAAATTGAAGGCAATTCGCATTTTACCGCCCGAAAAATAAAATGGAAAAAGCTCAAAGAAACCAAAGAAAAAAGATGGTACGGACTTTTTAAGCCATCAAAATATATTGCCTCAAAATATAAAGAGGACAAAAAAAATCTCATTACAGAATACAATAAAGCCGGTTTTCGCGATGCGAAAATTGTGAAAGACTCGATTTTCGATTACGATAAAAAGAAAATCGCAGTAATCATTACTATTGAAGAAGGACCGCAATATTTTTTCAGAAACATAAAATGGGTAGGCAATACAATCTACGAAACGGATTTGCTCAACAAAATGCTTGGCGTTAAAAAAGGCGATGTTTACAATAAAGAAAATCTTCAAAATCGATTGACTGTGGACGAAGATGCTGTCGGGAATTTGTATATGGACAACGGCTACTTGTTTTTCAATGTGAATCCGACCGAAATCAGAATCGACGTCGATTCTATTGATATTGAACTGCGGATTTACGAAGGCGAAAAAGCACGAATCAATCGAGTCATTGTTTCGGGCAACGACCGCACGAACGAAAATGTAGTTCGTCGCGAATTACGAACGATACCCGGCGATTTGTTCAGCAAATCCAACATTATCCGTTCGGTTCGTGAATTAGCAAATTTAGGGCATTTCGACCCCGAAAAAATTGTACCGACACCGATTCCCGACCAAGAAAACGGAACAGTGGACATCGAATACGCATTGGTTGAGCGAGGAAACGACCGTGTCGAAATTTCGGGAGGTTGGGGTGCCAATATGCTCGTGGGGACAGTCGGACTGGTGTTCAACAATTTTTCGATACAAAATATGTTTCAAAAAGATGCGTGGCAACCTTTGCCTACCGGCGATGGGCAACAATTGAGCCTGCGAGCCCAAACCAACGGTACACAATATCAATCGTACAGCCTTTCGTTTGTAGAACCATGGCTGGGCGGGAAAAAGCCAATTTCACTCTCGGTTTCAACCTATTACAATTTACAATCGAACGGATATAAAAAATCAAGCATCAAACGAGCAGATATGACCATACTTGGTGCGTCAATCGGCATGGGACGCCGCCTGCAATGGCCCGATGATTATTTTACACTTTACAATGAAATTGGGTACCAAAAATACAATTTGGATAAATGGTCGATGTTTCAAGGAATTTCTAACGGAATATTTAACAACATAACATTTAAAACAACTTTCGGACGTAATTCGATTGACAATCCGCTCTATTCTCGTCGCGGTTCATCGTTTACTTTGGGGGTAGAACTTACAGCTCCGTATTCTTTGTTTAGCGGAAAAAATTATAGCACAATGACTAACGAAGAAAAATTCAAATTACTCGAATATCATAAATGGTCATTCAAAGCCTCGTGGTTCAGTCAATTGATAGGGGATTTGGTTCTTAATGTGAGAGGTGAATATGGTTATTTGGGATTTTACAGCAAAGCTTATGGATATTCGCCATTTGGCGGATTCAGCCTCGGCGGCGACGGTATGGGCTATTATTCTTATGGAACGGATATTATAGGACTTCGCGGATATGAAAACGGCTCATTAACACCCGACGGCGGCGGAAATATCTACGAAAAAATGACTTTGGAATTGCGTTATCCGGTTATTCTGAATGAAACAGCAACAATCTACGGCTTGGTGTTTTCGGAAGCAGGAAACAGTTGGCATTCAGCCGATAAATTTAATCCTTTCGACATTTACCGTTCTTCGGGTGCCGGTGTCAGAATCTTTTTACCCATGCTCGGATTGATTGGATTCGACTGGGGATACGGATTCGATAATTTACCCGGAACCAACAAACCGGTGGGAAGCAAATTCCACTTCGTTTTAGGACAACAATTTTAATCTAACATATTGATATACATCATGCTATTCACTAATTAAAACAAAAAATCATGAAAAAATTAATCGTATTTTCCATAGTCATGCTGACTATTATCGGATTCGGTTTCGCTCAAAAATATGCCTACGTGGACAGTGAATACATTCTGAGCAAAGTTCCATCGTATCAAGGTGCACAGAGTAATTTAGATGCAGTGTCGGACAAATGGCAAAAAGAACTCGATGTTAAGTATGCCGAAGTTGAAAAAAAATACAAAGAATATCAAGCCGAATCGACCTTGTTATCATCGGAAATGAAAACCAAACGCGAAGATGAAATTATCACCTTGGAAAAAGCAGCCGATGATTTGAAAGAAAAATATTTCGGCAAAGACGGCGACTTATACAAAAAACGTCAGGAACTTGTGAAACCGATTCAGGACGAAGTTTACAATGCGATAAAAACCATTGCTACCGAAGGAAATTATCTGATTATATTCGATAAGGCAGCCGGACCAAGCATGATTTATGCCGACCCGAAATCGGACCTGAGCGATGATGTAGTTAAAAAATTAGGTTATTAATCAATCTCAAATTCAATAATTAAAAATGAAAAACATTTCAAAATTAAGTTTAGTCGTTATTCTTTTAATTTCGGCAGGAAGTCTTTCTGCCCAAAAATCTTTTAAATTCGGACACATCGATTCTCAGGGCATTCTGCAACAAATGCCTGATACCAAAACAGCTCAAACAGCTTTGGAAGAAGAAACAAAAAAGATTCAGGAACATCTGAAAACCATGCAGGTTGAATATCAAAATAAAATCAACGAATACATGGAAAACGAAAATCTTGTTGCAGGTTCGCCCGAAAAATGGTCAGCACTTATTAAACAAGAAAAAGAATCGGAAATACAAGGTTTGCAACAACGCATTCAAGATTTTCAGGGCTCTGCCGAAAAATCTTTGAGCGAAAAACAAACACAGTTGTATCAACCCATTTTGGATAAAGTTGATACAGCAATTAAAGAAGTTGCAAAAGAGGGCAAATTTATTTACGTATTCGATGTTAATACTCTTCTCTTTTATTCTGACGAAAGTATTGACATTGCTCCGCTTGTAAAACAAAAACTTGGATTACAATAATAATTGTTAATGTAGATATTTTACTCTAAAAGCAGTTAGTTTTGGCAATTGCTGAAAGCTAACTGCTTTTTTTGAATGATTTTTTTCGAGATAAACTATAAATTAACTCAGCTGATTTATGATATTAAAAGCCGAGCAACCGATAGGAATTTTTGATTCCGGAGCAGGAGGATTGACCGTAGCGGCTGCCGTAAAAAATATTTTGCCGAGCGAACAATTAATATATTTTGGCGATACGGCTCATTTGCCTTATGGCGACAAATCAACAGAATTGATACAATTCTACTCCCAAAAAATCAGCGATTTTCTGTTGGAAAAAAACTGTAAAGTGATATTAATTGCCTGTAATACAGCATCCGCCGCTGCTTACGACACGGTTAAAGAACACGTGGGCGATCGTGCCTTGGTGGTTAATGTTATCGACCCGACGGCAGAATATGTTTCCCAAAATGATTTGCTGAAAAAAATTGGCGTTATCGGAACAAAAGGAACCGTAAACAGCGGAACTTATACACGAAAAATTGCTCAATACAGTCCAACCAAACAAGTTGTGGCACTGGCAACACCGCTTTTGGTTCCGATGATAGAAGAAGGCTATATTTATGACGATATTAGCAATGCAGTGATTCGTTCGTATCTGTCACACAACGATTTAAACAATATTGATGCTTTGATTTTAGGCTGTACTCATTATCCGATTATCAAAAATCAAATTCGGAAATTTTATAATTTCAAGACCGAAATCATCGACTCATCGGATATTGTCGCCAAAAAATTAAAAAATCTTCTGAGCGAAAATAATTTGCTCAATTTGGGAACCAAAAACCCACATGAATTTTTTGTTTCGGATTACACCGATTTTTTCAAAACCCTGGCGGAAATGTTTTTCGATATGCGTATCAATCTTCAAAAAGCTGAGATTTAATTCTTAAAAATTGAAGATATTTATTTTGTAGATAATTACTTTCCGATACAGAAATTTTTGAAAATATTCCCTAATATTTCGTCTGTCGTTATCTCGCCTGTAATTTCGCCTAAATAGTGCATGATTTCACGAATATCTTGTGCCAAAAAATCGCCTGAAATATTGTTTTGTAAACCAAGTTTCACACGTTCGGTCGCTTTTTGAGCAAGACTCAGTGCCTCGAAATGGCGAAGGTTCGTGATAATGGTATCATTTTCGTTGATACTGTCTATTTCGCTTAATATTAATATTTCTTGTATCAATTCCTCAATATTTTCACCTGTTTTTGCAGAAATATTGACGGTCTTAAAATCGGAAGCAAAAATGTCGGGGACCAAAGTTTTTTTGATGTCCATTTTATTAAAAACAACAATCAATTTTTTATTTTTTTTCAGAATTTCATTTGCCATGATTATGAACTCCATTCCATTTGCATCGGGAACGGTGAGCAGAATAACAATTTGAGCAGAGTCGATTTTTTGCATTGTTCGTTCGATGCCCAAATTTTCTACAAAATCGTTACTCTGCCGAATGCCCGCCGTGTCGATTATCCGAAATAATACCCCGCTGATTGAAATAAGGTCTTCAATTGCATCGCGGGTTGTACCGGCGATATGCGATACGAGAGCTTTTTCTTCATTTAAAAGCGTATTGAGCAGAGTTGATTTCCCAACATTTGGCTCGCCGACAATGGCTACCGGGATACCATTTTTTATAACATTTCCAAGTCGAAACGACTCATTCAGTTTTTTAATATCTTTATCAATAATTTCAATCAACACACTAAGTTGTTTTCTATCGGCAAATTCAACATCTTCTTCCGAAAAATCGAGTTCGAGTTCAACCATCGAAATAAAGGTAAGAAGTTGTTTTCTGAGATTTTGCAAATCGCCGGAAAATCCGCCTCGCATTTGATGCAGTGCAACTTTGTGAGAAGCTTCGGACCGAGCTGCAATGAGGTCGGCAACAGCTTCCGCCTGTGATAAATCCATTTTTCCGTTGAGAAAGGCACGTTGTGTAAATTCGCCCGGTTTGGCAATTTTGGCTCCCGAACGGACTAATAATTGTAATATTTTTTGTTGAATTATTATTGAACCATGACATGATATTTCGACAGAATTTTCGCCAGTAAACGAATGGGGTGAGCGAAAAACAGAGACCAATACATCATCAATCGGGTTGTTATTTTCGATGATTTGTCCAAAAAGAAGAGTAAAACTTTTTTGGCTTATTATTTTTTTTGATTTTTTCTTTGCACGGAAAATTCGGTCGGCAATTTCTATCGATTTTTCGCCAGAAAGTCTTATAATTGCGATTGCTCCCTGCCCCTGGGCAGTAGATAGTGCACAAATCGTTTCAGTATTTGACATGATGATATTTTTTACAAAAATACATAAAAACGTTTTTTAAAATCTTAAAAAAATAAAAAAACCTCCCGGATTGAGAGGTTTTTTAAATATTAGAAAGAAGTAAATTTGAAAAATGTCTCAAATCCCACTTTTTACTACCAGTGTCTTCTTAAACCAAATTATGTTTTTTTACGAAATCCGTTAAAACGCCGTCCAAATTCGGTTCGCCTATTTCTTGCAAATCGTAATAAACACGAGTATTGGGCTTTGTAATTTTCACGATTCGGTTCAAATCAATCGGTGTTCCGATAATGACTGAATCACAAGGTGTGTTATTGATAGTTGTTTCCAAATCTTTCAACTGTTGTGCACTGTATCCCATAGCCGGAAGCAGTTTGCCTACGTTTGGATAAATTGCAAAAGTTTCGGCTAATTTCCCTACGGCATATTGTCGCGGGTCAATAATTTCGGCAGCTCCGAATTTTTGAGCAGCTATTGTTCCTGCACCAATTTTCATTTCGCCGTGTGTTAATGTCGGACCGTCTTCAACAACCAAAACGCGTTTTCCTTTGATAATAGAAGGATTATCGACTCTAATGGGCGAAGCCCCGTCGATAACAATCGCTTTCGGATTTACTTTCTCGATGCTGTCGCGAACCGTTTGAATGCCTTCGGGCGAAGCCGAATCCATTTTATTTATCACAATAACTTCTGCCATTCTCAAATTAACTTCGCCGGGATAATACGAGAGTTCGTTTCCGGGGCGGTGCGGGTCGGCAACGGTAATTGTTAAATCGGGTTTGAAGAACGAGAAATCATTGTTTCCGCCGTCCCACAAAATCACATCGCAACCATCGGGATCTTTTTCGGCTTGTCGGAGAATTGCTTCATAATCAACTCCTGCATAAATCACGTTTCCGCGAACTACGTGTGGTTCGTATTCTTCCATTTCTTCAACGGTGCATTTGTGTTTTGCTAAATCTTCAACAACGGCATAGCGTTGAACTTTTTGTGCAACCAAATCGCCGTAAGGCATCGGGTGACGAACAGCAACAACTTTTAAGCCTTTTGCCATTAAATATTCAACAACTTTTCGTGATGTTTGACTTTTTCCGCAACCTGTTCGAGTTGCAACAACGGCAATAACGGGTTTTGTGCTCTTAATCATCGTGGCATTTGGTCCGAGTAAACCGAAATTTGCACAGGCGGCGTTTACAATTGCACTGACAGCCATAACGCGAGCATAAGGAACATCGCTGTACGAGAAAATGCAAATATCTGCTTTTAAATCTTTTATCAATCGCGGTAATTCGTCTTCGAGGAAGATTGGAATGCCTGCCGGATATAATTTTCCTGCCAATTCTGCCGGATATTTTCGTCCGTCGATGTCCGGAATTTGTGCTGCTGTAAATGCGACTACGTTGTAATCTGCGTTATCTCTGTAATAGGTATTGAAATTGTGAAAATCTCTACCGGCTGCGCCGATAATAATGACGTTTTTTGCTGTGGACATAGTGTCTTTTAATTTTATGTGGTTAAACAATTTTGGTTTTTAGCCGTACAAAGTTAATTTTTCGTTCGGAAAAAAATCAGTGTTTAGCAACATAAATTTGAAAGTAAAAAGTAGAAAGTAGAAAGTTTTCTTTGGGGGAAACTTTTCACTTTCTACTTATCACTTTCTACTTCAAAAGCCCCAATCCATCGGTTGCAGAAGCATCGCCGGGATTGTAAAGCAGTACTTTTTTAAACAGCACTTCGGCTTCACGTTTTTTACCGAGGAAATAATCGGACCAAGCTGCCATAAGTAACGAATCGTAATCGAAAGGATACAAATCCAATACTTTTTCAAAATACGACAAGGCTTTCTCGTAATTATTTTGTCCGTAATAAACGAGTCCGAGTCGATAATTTGCTGTTGTACTTTTGGGATTCACTTCGAGAATTTTGTTGTATATATTTATTACTTCTTCCCATTTTCCTTGTGCTGCTTTTGGATATATCAAACCAAATTTTGCTTCTTCGGAATACGGTTTCAATTTCAGTGCCGATTGATAATAGGCTGCCGATTCGTCGAACAAGCCGGCGTTGTATTGAACCCAGCCGAGTCGAACATTCATTTCGTAGAAATCGGCTTTGTAAACAGCTTTGATTAAATCGCCGGCTTTTTTGTAATCGCCCGATTTTTCCATTGCATAACTGTTTTTGAAAGCTTCAAAAATTTTCGCATCATCTTGTGCTATAACAACCGAATTTGTTAGAATAGCGAAACCAAGTATCGCTCCAAATGTTTTAAATTTTAGAAATACCATTTTATACCTCCTGTTAGTGATTGATTAATATAGCTTTTTGTTAAAACTTGTTCATTTAAAAAGTAGAAATTGTCTTTTTTGTTGTATTGATATTTAATGAAAAGATTGAATTTCCCTTTTGCCAAGAAGAAATTGAGCATTCCTTCGGCACGGAAAAGAATCGGGTCGGTATCGTTATTGACAATGATTCCTCGATATTCCACAAAATTGTACATTTTTCCATAAGAAATCGATGGTTCAAACAGAACTCGTTTCATCATTAAAATTCCGACAGATTGTTGCACCACGAAATTGTTTTCGGAGTTAAGTTTTGAGCTGTGAATTATTTCTCGCAAAACGCTTCGAGTATAAAATTTATAATTTCCAAGAGGATAAATGACTAAAGAAAATTCGGGTTGAAACTGAATTTGCGAGTTCGAATTCGATACCGAAGCCGAAATTCCGGTATTAAACACCGAAAAACGTTTGCTGAAACCAAGAAATCCGACGAACGAGTTTTTGTATGTATTGTATAAATAATTGTTGTTTCGACCCGGTCCGACTGTTAATGTCAGATCTTCTGCCGATAAATTTATATTCAAATAATGAAAACCTAACGAAATATCTGTCCCTTTTGCAGCATGAATATTCAATGTTGCATAATATTCGTTTTGCTTTGTTTTTTCATCGAACTGCGGCGGATAATTACTTGTTAAATCTGACTGTACAATGTTTGTGATACCGATTCGCGTATATCCGTGAAAAAAAGTCGTTCTGTTTCCTATCAAATGCTCCATATTTAAGCCGAAATAATTCTGATTTTTCACCGCTGATTGCTCAATATCGACTCCGAAACTTTCTTTTATCACATAATCTTCGTTAAAATCTAATTTTGCATCAAAACCAATGGCATTGATGCTTCTCCGCGGTCGGATATTCAATTTTTCTTTCAAAGCAGCAGAAATATCGAAAGCAAAAACACGTGCATCTTCAAATCGTCCGGCAAAAAAATAGGAATAATACAAATATTCGTTCAAAACGTCATCTTTCGGCGTTTCGGAAACGAGTTTCTCGAACAGTCGTGCGGACCTTTCGTAATTTTTCGTTTCGTAGTATGCAATAGCCAAGCGATAACGCAAATAATAGAAATCGTGATTTTGTTTCAATGCGGCTTTTCCTGTTTGAATCAGGTTTTTCCAATCTTTTTTCAGATATAAATTGTAGGTCAAAGCATCGACTTGTTCTTTCGAACGAAATTCTTGCGAAAAAAGTGAAAAAGATATTGTAATCAAAAAAAGTAAAACTATTATTTTTTTACACATAACTAATTGATTAATTTCGTTTTGAGTATTCCGGATTTTGTTTTTGAAGTATAATTTATTTCAAAATTAATATTTGCCTGTGCCGTAATTACGGATTCGAATACTAAGACTTTCTTTAATATATATCGTTTAACGACCGATGTTGAAAATCGAACGTATTTCGGTTGAATATCGCTGTCTTTTTCGAGATACTTAATTTTGTAGCTTGCCGAAATAAAGTGAACAAAAGGTGCGATAAAATCTTGAAAAAACATGATGAAGCGATTGAAAAATAAATCGGTTTTAAAATAATCGCCTATTTCCAAATCGCGGTAAAAAACCGGGCGGACGTGATACAATGATTTGTAAAACAAAAATAAATCTGATTTTTCGGAGCCAAAATAATTTTGGAAATAAAATGTTTTGTCATCAACAAAATAATATGCCACCGCCCCCGTTTCCGAACAGCGAATATAAGTTTCGTTGTAGATATTTTTTTCGACATACCACAATGTTTCTTTCGTTTTTTTTCCTTCATTTTTTTGTGCCGAAATTGTTTGTCCGGGCATGATATGAAAGGCTTCGACAAGAACCTCGTCGGCAGCGACAGCCAAAACAGTATCTCGGTTTTCCGGTTTTCCGAAAATTTTCAAATCCAATCCGTTCGCTGTTTTATGCATGTAATAATTCAAGGGATAATCCAGCGTTTCCGAACCGATATAAGGATTCGCCTGCAATTGAAAATGCAAATGCGGATACGGCGAATGCCCCGAATTGCCTACCGAAGCCAGCACTTGACCGGTTGTAACGTAATCGCCGATTTTCACTTTCAAACTTCCTTGCTTCAAATGACTGAGCTGACTGTACAGAAAATCAGCATGTTTTATTACAATTGAATTTCCCCAATTTTGTATTGTATTAATTTCGCCCACTTTATTGTCGGCAACACGGTCGAGAATATCGACAATATAACCTGCTGCGGGCGAAACGACAGACTTTCCGTAGCAAAAATAATCTTCCGGAAAATCGCCCGTTCCTTTAAACTGTTTTTCTTCCGAATCTTTAATTACAAAATCCCAAGCGTGTTTCCATTTGTCTTTGTGTGTATATTCGCCTTCATGGGCTTGCATAACCTCCCATTCGCCCCAAAAAGGAAGTGAAATTCTCCAATATTTTTGGTCTTTAAAGCGCAATTTGTTGGCACGGTTGGTGTATAAATTTTTCTCGGGCGATGAATAATTGATAAAAGCAGTGCTTAGCATATCATCTTTTATATATCTCAATTTCAAGATATAAACAAACAGCAGAACAATGATATTAAAAGGAAGCGAATAAATGGATAAACTCCAAAAAGCGAACAATTTTTCCATTCCCGCGGTGATAATGACAGTAACCGGCAACATCAACAAAACCCAGAGATAGGATTTGTACGACGGAATGACAAAATATCCGCCGATGGCAATTGATGTGAGAATGTAATTGAAACCTACAAATGTGTACGACAAACCGTAAAAATCGGCACCAGTTAAATTGTAGAACAAAAATGCGGCATAAAATCCAATCAACGAAAGCGAAAATACAATTCGAGAATAATACAAAAGCCCTGCGGCAATAAGCATTCCGGCAAAAATATTGTTTTGAAAAAATATTGCCCCCAGCGAAACAAAATAGATTTTCAAACTTTCGACAATCGGAAGATTTTTATACAGTTCGTAATAATCAATCAATTGATTTCCGCCCAAATCGTAGAGTTCGTTATAGATGAAAATTCCGCGTTCGCTGAGTTCCAAAGCTGCAAATTTGCGAACAGCAAGTGTAATAATCCAAATGCCGATAAGAAACGGAATGCTCAAAAACGACAAACCGTATTTGTATAAAATGCCTTCTATCGCTAAACTGATAAAAAGAGTGAGAATGGAAGCAAAAACAACTAAAATGATTAAGGGAACAGAAAACTCGAAATTCAAGCCAATTCCCAAGCCAACAAGCAAAGTATTGAAACCGTATGTTCCTTTTGTAATTTTGAAGCGATTGAATCCTAAAAAATAAGCTGCCGAATTTCCTGTAACAACAGCAAGCAATCCGCAAATTCCGGCAGTGTAATCGAAAAAACTGACGGCAATTAAAATTAATCCAAAAATTCGATTTTCGGAAAAGAAAACCTGAGAATAGCTTCCTGTAATTGAACCGAAAATGCTTTTTATATTGCTTTTGAACATTGATAAATATCTATAGTTGGGTTCTAATTTGACTGAAATTGCTTACAAAAAGCAAATCAATGTAATAATAACTACACGATTTGCTTTTCGTTTATTCTAATACACGAATCTCCGATAAAAACCTGATTCGGTACGCATTTTATTCTCATTTATCAATCAAATGATCCGGGACTTTTTCAAATGAAGTGATACTTTGTATGGTTTCGCTTTCTCTTATTTTATGCGTCTTTCCTTCTGTATCAATCAAAATAATATTCGGGCGTAAAGTAATAAATTGCATCCATTGCGTCATATTATACGCTCCGATACGAGGAATCACAACATTGTCGCCTTTGATTAAGGGCGGGAAATTAACAGCAGCGCGAATCACATCAATATTCATACACAACGGACCGTAAATGGTTGTATCTTCTTTGTGGTCGCCGGTTTGTTTTGTCGGAAAAATATCGTGTTCGTACCAAAACGAGGTGAAAAGAATATTCACACCGGCATCAATAATCATGGATTTTCGTCCGTCTGCCAAACGTTTATTAGCCAAAA
>DYMH01000231.1 GCA_020721645.1 Draconibacterium orientale | reverse complement strand
AATCAGTGTTTTCTGCAAAAATAAATATTATTTATGTAATTAAGTCTATAATTTTATATTCCATTTTTCTGTCGCCGACCATGTTAATAAATCACTTTTCCCATCCCCATTAAAATCACCCGGATAAATATAATGCGAGGCTGAAAGATATGTGTCAGAATAAATCGTGCTAAAACTATATGGAATTGTTTGGTCCCATTCATATATCTCTGATACAGAATTTATACCTACAGTTAAAATATCGGATAGTCCATTGCCGTTATAATCATTTATAAATACTTTTTTGTCTATATATTTCGGAATGTACTTTTGTGCTATTAAAGCAAATGGGGAATTTATAATAGTATAGACGGCAATAAAAATATTTTGGCTACCCACAAACAAATCAGTAGCCCCGTCACCATTGAAATCTCCGATATTAAAATCGTGGTTTCCTGTGATATTGTATATCGTAAAGTTTGGAGTATTATTAAAATCAAAATAATTTTCCTCCGATTTCATAAAATGACAATCATAATGTGTCCCGTTTTTACGAATCATCAGCAAATCAGTTTTTCCGTCACCGTCAAAATCACCCGGAAGTATTGTTTCGAAATCGTTGTAATAAAAATTGTCACTCGCTTGGACAGCTAAATAAAACGATCCGGATGGACTGACTTCCGAAGTGTGCAATGTCCACTTTTTTACCCCATTTGTTTCTGTAATTTCAAGGAGATCGTATCTGCCGTCACCATCAAAATCGCCGGGTAATTGGGAATCCACATTGGGAACATAAGAATTTGGAGGTGCGTTAGTTAATCCGACGCTTAAGTTTCCCCATTCAATTTTTGTTGAGTTCAGCATTGTGTTTTCGTCTTCAAAAACAAATATTTCGGATAAATAGGAATTAAAATTGTGTTTGTAACGAAACTGATATTTTCGAATCATTCCGCCTTCGTTGTAAATGCGGATTTTATCGAGCAGGACGGTGCTTTTAATGCAAGAGCCTGCGATATAGACTTTTTGTTTATCCGTTTTGGACGTGTAAAAGAATTTCACGGTGTTGTACGTATTTAACCCTGTAGCAGCATTTCCTGTGTATTTGATTTCGACAGGATAAAACTCATTGGCATCTTTATGATAAGTTACAGTGTAATAATTACCTTTACTGTCCGTAATCTTATTGAGCAACCAAAACATGATGTCGGTTCTGCCGGAAGCTGATATTCTTGAATCTTCGGTATTGCCGTATTCGAGGATTTTACCGTCTTTGGTTAAAACTGAAAAACTTTGAGCACTTCCGCCGACTATACCAATTTGAGTAATTTCGGTAAATGTTTCAATTTCAGTGTGATATTTTGTATTCGCGGTATGATAGTCTCCCTCTGTGGCAATCAACCTCTGCCCGTCTAAAGCCAAACGGTCGTTTTCGTCAAAATCCACGGCATCAATCATACCGTCATGATACATATCCGCCGGTACTCGCGAAATTGCGGAAAAGCCCCCGATTGTCCAACCATGACCGAGCATTCCGTCGCCCGATTGGCTGTTGTAAACGATGGATAAATTAGGCATTACGCCTGCCGTGCCGGGCGGCAAAGCTATGGAAATTGAATAAGTGGCGGCACCTGTGGGGCTGACATCGATACTCCCGGGCAATGTACCAACGGGTAGTGCGGTGTTGAAAACGGTTTGTTTATTTGTATATGTTGTCGGCAAAATCAAATTTTGATTGATATGCCCGTGAAAGCTTGCCCCGGTTGATGCCAGATATTCAAAACCCGGTTTTAATATGATGTAATCACGTGCAGTAACATCCAAATCATCACCGGTGTATGATATGCCTAAATTAAAATTTTTTCCTTGCAATATAATTTGAGAAAACGTCGTGTTTTCGAAAGATAGAAATAAAATCGACAAAATAAGCATTTTTTTTATATTCATATTTTTGATTTTAAAGCATTTGAGTAAATTTAACGAAAAGCATGGTAAGTTGTAATCTGTACAGAATATGATGAATCACACTGCACAATGCTGTCCTGACACAGTATCAATGTATTCATATTATAGGATAATATATCATAGGTAGTTGAAAAACCTGAATAAATGTTGTAAATTCTGATTTCTTTTTCATCATCACTCAGCCACCAATTATCGGTCAATACAATTCCCTCCGGTATCAAGGGATCGCAGTATTGATAGTGCTTTGTTTCTCCGTCAGTTTGAAATGTTCTATAGTTTTTCTTTAAACAATCCGGCATGTTTCGATAAATATCTACAAATTGTGGATCACAATTTATTGTCCTTATTAGTGAGGTTGTTCGCCATTTATAGGTAATGAGAGCATCGTACAAGGTTTTCGGTTCATCAAAATTATCCTTTTTGCATGTAGTCGTAAACAGTAAAGTAAATAACAAAAAAGTAAATGTTACTAATGTCCGATTTTTCATTGTTTAATAATTTTAAATTCTTTAACTTGTGATTTTAGTTTCATTTTTAAAATATAATGCCCGGCGGGATATTGCGAAAGGTCAATTTCTGTTTCGTTGCCGGTTGTTTTTTTGTTGAATAACAATTGACCGTTTAAGGTAAAGAGAGAAAAATCCGGCGGCGAAGAATAATCGAAAATACGAATAGTGATGTTGCCTTCGGTTGGGTTTGGAAAAATCTGTATTTCGATTTTTTTCGAGAGTACGGAGATTTCGGATTTGGCTTCTCCATCTTCCGTTTGTTCATTTCTGACAAAATCGCTATAAAAGAAAGTATCTTTTTCGATTTCTTTATTTTTCTTTTCGAGTACTATTACAGTACGTCGAATGCGATTTCCGGCAGCATCGTAGGCAAATTCAACGTTTGTCTGTGCACTTA
>DYMH01000094.1 GCA_020721645.1 Draconibacterium orientale | reverse complement strand
TGCCCGCTAAGATAACTATTTTTTTCTTTTGGTGCAATTTACGGATAAGCATATATTATTATCATCAAACGGGCGATATCGACGATCAATACACACTGAAATTGCCTTTAACCAACGATGATTTGCAATTCAACCAAATCGTTTGCGACCGAACAAATTCAGTTCTTGCAACTTTAACAACGCAAAATGCTGCTTTGCCTTCTTCTCAGACAAACGACATCACCTTTTTACAAGCTTCTTCCGGTTTAATGACACGTATTGATTTCCCGACAATCGGCGGATTGACCGAATTTCAAAATTCAGGTGTCGTATATAAAGCCGAGTTGATTATGCACCCAACTCTAAACAGCATGGAAATAATTGAACCGCCCGATACCATTGTCCTTTACGATTCCGATAAAACAAATCGAATGATTTCATCTGTTCAAAGCGGTATTCTGTCTATCGAGCAGGAGTTTAATGAAAATACTCAATACTCTTTTGATATTACAAGTTTTATTCGCTACGAATTATCCGACAATTATTACGACACAGAACACGGATTGCTGACGGGTTTTAATAACAATGATTTTTGGACAACTCTTAAACGTGTCAAATTTTCGGCTTCAAATCAAGAATACAAACCCCAATTAAGAATTTATCTGCTGCTTTATTAATCGCACGAAGTGATGTAAATGTCTGTAAAATGATAATAATTAAATAGATATCAATTAATGAATCAGTTAAAATCTCAAATCGCAACAATATTACTTCTGCTTTTGTTTTTCGGCAAAGTATCCGAAGCTCAAATCAGTACAACATCTCCGTATTCTGTTTTTGGTTTGGGTTTACCTGAAGAAACCGGATTCGGCAGTTTAGATGCCATGGGCGGAACAGGTATTGCTTTGGAATCGAACAATCGAAACAACAATATCAATCCTGCATCGTATTCCGGAATCGACAGTTTGTCCTTACTTTTTGAAATCGGTATAAAATCTCAGAGAACCAATATGATTACAAATAATTTTTCACGCACACGTTGGAATACAAATCTATCGCATGTTGCTCTCGGTTTACGATTCTCGAAGTTTTGGCATTGCGATTTTGGTTTAACTCCTTTTTCGAGTGTTGGTTACAGCATCGAAACCGAAAATAATGTGGAAGGAAGCGCCATGTCGTTTTCAAATGTGTTGTTCGGTTCGGGCGACATCGACCGAGTTTATATGGGGAACTCTTTCAATATCACAAAAAATCTGGCTTTGGGCATTCATTTATCGTACTTGTTCGGTGTTATTGATTATTCGGAATCATTAAGAATTTCGGAATTTAATAAAACGATTACCTCAAAGAACGAAAATTATTTCCGAAACTTTTATTTCGATTACGGGCTTCAATACCATTTCAATATTAACAATGTGCGGTTCGGTGTGGGATTTATTTATTCAAATCAACAAAAAATATATGCAAAAAGCGAATTTACAGTAATTGAAAACACGGATACCTTAGAACTTATTTCAAATGAAAAATATCACGCTTACAGTATTCCGCAATATTTCGGAATCGGATTATCGGCTCAAAACCAACATTTAACCGTGGCTTTGGATTATAAATTGACCGATAAATTGCAAAACGATTCGGAAATAGAAGGACTGCGATATAAAAACAGCAATCGTTTTTCGTTCGGTGTCGATTACATTCCATCGTTGAATACGAAATCAAGTTACTTCGGAAAAATACATTACATGGCAGGAGCCTATTATAAAACATCTAATTTAGTTTTGTTTGGGAAGCAAATCAACGAACAAGCGGTAACTTTTGGTTTCGGATTGCCGATCGGAAATCGGATTTCGTACTTGCAAATTTCGTCGGAAATTGGGTCGCGTGGTACGATACAAAGCAATTTGATAAAAGAAAATTTTGTGAGATTAAATGTTAGTTTCTCTTTACACGACATCTGGTTTATTCACAATAAAATCAACTAAGATTTTATTATTGATTCGTATTAATATCCGCATAAACTATTCAAAATGAAGAAAATATCTATTTATATTCTGATGCTTTTGGCTTTATCAGGCATAGGAAAAGCTCAAAATCAAGTCTTTTTGAACGAAAAATTCACAATCAACGGACTTGTAACAGACAGCCAAACCGGCAAACCGATTGAGTATGCAACCGTTTCTTTGTTTTCCGAAACCGATTCGCTCATCACGGGAACTGTTTGCAATGTCGAAGGTGTTTTTATTTTAACCGAGTTAAAAAAAATAAACTATCATCTTTCGGTCGATTTTATTGGTTATAAAAAATTAAATATCAACAATATACAAACAAATTCGTCATCAGAATCTATTCAAGTTGATGTTAAACTTCAACGAGCTGAAATTGAATTGGACGAAGTTAATATCACAGGGCACATTCAAACAATTGATTATAAGATTGATAAAAAAGTAATCAATGTCGGCAAAAATCTTACTGCCGAGGGTGGAACTGCTGTTGATGTTTTAAAAACGGCACCTTCGGTTCAGGTTGATCTTGAGGGAAATGTAACAATGCGAGGCAGTTCCGATTTCGCAGTGCTAATCGACGGACGTCCTTCGGTTCTCAGTGGCAGCGATGCGTTGAGTATGATTCCGGCAGGATTGATTCAAAACATCGAAATAATAACCAATCCTTCGGTAAAATTCAACCCCGAAGGTACTGCAGGAATCATCAATATCATTACAAAACAAGAAAAGTCAGAAGGAATGGCTGGAATTATCAACGTTTCGGCAGGCAATGCTCCTGAATATTCTTCGGATATGCTATTGAAATATTCTTCTAAAAAATTCAGCCTCACAGGCTCGCTCGACTACAGCAATCGAAACGATCGAATGACAGGCAATTCCTATCGAGAAACTTATTTGCAAACCGATACACAATTTCTAAGCACTTCCGCAGCACGAAATATGCAACATGTGCGTTATTCGGCTCGCGGCATTGCCGAATATTATTTTTCTAAAATTCACACGTTTTCCGTCCAAGCTGAATTTTCCAAAATGGGATTGAATTTCAACAGTTCAACATCAAACAACTTGTCGTGGCAAAAATCCGAAGAACAAAAATTCTATTTCACCGACGAAGAAACTGAAATCAGTCCTGTTTCAAAACGTTTTCAAATAACGGATTTTTACAAATTTAACGACAAAGGGCACGAGTTAAAAATCAATTTCGATTATGGGCTGTCATCGGAAAATAAAAACGAAACCATTCAACAATTTTTATTTTCGCCGGAATACCAAAGTCAAGTAAAGTATGAAGATATCGTGATTAATTCGTCGGAAAATCAAAATCGAACAAACGCCAATTTCGATTATGTGTTACCCATAAACACCTATTCGCAACTCGAAGCAGGATTTCAGACATCGCTTTACAAATCCAAAACCGATTATTCTGCATCTTATTTATATGTAGATTCGATAAATGCAAACGAAAACGACCGCAGCGAATTAGTTCGAGATATTTATGCTGCTTATTCCACATATTCTCAAAAAATCGGGAAATTT
This sequence comes from Draconibacterium orientale, assembly GCA_020721645.1. Taxonomy (GTDB): domain Bacteria; phylum Bacteroidota; class Bacteroidia; order Bacteroidales; family JAADGE01; genus DYMH01. The sequence continues at coordinate 10,918 of DYMH01000094.1, read as the reverse complement.
GATGTAAAAGTCGGGATACGAGCAGAGTATATGAATCAATCTATTTCGCAATTGATTGTGAATAAAAAATACGATTACCGGAAATTCAGTTTCTTCCCAAGTATGTATTTCACATATTCATTACCCAATTCCGATCAAATTCAACTCAGTTACAGTCGCCGTCTGAACCGCCCGTCCGAGCGAGATCTCAATCCCTACATCATGTTCACCGACGGTTTTACCCTGATGAAAGGAAACCCTGCCTTAGAACCCGAATACGCCAATTTGGCAGAATTGAACTATATGAAGAAATTAAAAATTGGGTTTCTTTCGTTCGAACTCTTTTATCGAGAAACCAACAACAAAATGACTCGATATTCTGAAATCAATGACGCAGGAGTGCTGGTTTTAACATGGAAAAATTTGAATCGCGACTATTCTTTGGGTTCTGAAATCAGTACGAATCTCGAAATTGCCAAATGGTGGAGTGTGATGATAAAAGGCAGCGTTTTTCAATACAAACTTACGGGTGAATATCTCGAAAGCGAAGTTGTAAAAGAGAGTTTCAATTGGGAGTCGAATCTGATGAACCAATTCAGCCTTAAATCCGGAACAAGCCTGCAATTGATGTTGATGTATAAAAGCCCGTCGGTAACCGTGGACGGCAATATGTCGGGCATGTTTCTTTCTGATTTGGGTTTGAAACAAGAATTGTTTAAGCACCGGCTCAGTGTTTCGTTCAGTGTACGAGATATTTTTAATACCGCAAAAATGAATATCAATTCGCAAACCAATGATTATTATATCAGCAACCAAATGAGTCGAAAAGCACCGATATTCATGATAAAGTTAGGTTTCAGAATCAATAATTACAAACAAGAACATACTAACCCAAATTCCGAAGGCGATTACAATATTTATATGAATTAAAAAACAAGGATATGAAAACAATTGCATCAGTTATTACAAACGGATTATTTTTATTGATACTGATATTTGCTGTTTCGTGCAGTAACAGAGTCGTTTATCACAGCTCTTGGTATCGAAATGAAGACGAACGAAAGGAAACCGTGAAACAATTCAGAGCCGATAAAAAGAGTCAAATTCTTTATAAAATCGCCAACGACAGTTCTGTGTTAATTGTCGATTTTTTAGTCAATGATAAGCTAATTCAGGAAAAAATTCTGAAATTCGGTTTGACCGTTTGGATTGATACGCTTAACTCAAAAAAAGAAAAAATCGGCATAAAATATCCTTTGGGAAACAGTGGACAATTCGGACGTGATTCCGATTTCCGAGAATTGCAGCATATGCCCACGCATTATGGCAACAAACACTACCCGGAATCTATTTCTCAGGGCATCGAAATTATCAACAATACGAATGGTATCAACATAAAATACCTCAATAAAATCAATTCCAATACCGTTAATGTTCGTATCAATTTCGATGAATTTGAAATGATGCATTATTGTTTGAAAATTCAGTATTCTGAAATCGATGTAAAATTATCGCAACTCTCAAAAACCCCATTTAGTATTGGTTTTATAACAGGAAAGGCTGATTTTCAACAACAACATTTTCGAGGACAAATGCCAATTCAAACAGAAGATAATCTAAATCAAACTCCGCCTTTCAATAAAGCTGGTTTTCAGATGCCCGACAGGAATGAAATGGAAGCTTTACAAAATTCGACTGTTTTTTGGGTGAAAAATGTAACATTGGATATCAATAAATAACCTTTCATGTTTTTTTTTCGTAGATAAGCCGAGAACGCCGATATTGAACATATCGGCGTATTTTTTTAGATTATTGAAATTGTAAATATTGACTATCAAACTTTCCTATTTTTCTGTTGAAGTATTTTTTTCTGATACTTCGTTTGAATAACATCAATCACAATTAAAATGATTAACACAAAGTAAAACGTGGTTTTGCTCATGGCTTCAATTTCTCCGCCAAACAATGTTAAATGCGATAAATGTCCGGCTTCGGTGAGCAACATAAACCCGACTAAAAGCAAAATAAACAAACCTAAAACTTCGTACATTCTGTTCTTTTTCAAAAAAGCGGATACTTTTTCCGAAAGCCAAATCATAATAACGCCGCCTACAACAGTTGCCGTTGCCATCAGCCACATCTCTTTGGTTAAGGCGATTGCAGAAAGTATGGAATCGAACGAAAAAACAATGTTCATCACCACAATCATTCCCACAATTTTCCATAGAGCACGCGGTTTTTCCGTTTCAACAGAATGTTCATCGGCTTGCGAAATCATGTGCCATATTTCTTTGATAGCTGTCCAAACAATAAAACCACCTCCAAAATAAACAATGATGCTGTGAATATTAAATTCGCCGTAAATAACTTTTTCCCACCGAACAGCAAAAATCGGATTCTGAAACAAATCAATAAGCAATACTAACACGTAAAGCAATATCAACCTAAAAATAATGGCAATTCCGATGCCGAGAAATCGTACTTTTTTCTGTTTATTTTCAGGTGCCTGCTTCGATTCGAGTGATATATAAAGCAAGTTATCAATACCCAATACGGCTTGCAGAAGTATTAGAATTAATAAGGTTAAAATACTGTCGATTGTCATAATTTTGAGAATTTGGAAATGAAAATATTTATACTCTGATTGGTTGATTATTTGATGTGATGATGTACTGATTGTGTTGAATATTAAATACTTACAAATATCAAAAAGTTAATAAATTAACCGTTTTTAGTAAATAAATCAGGAATAAGTTGCATTTGGAAAACAATGACGTGTAAATTGTAACATTAATATTGTTCTTTTTCGCTCGGAAAGTCCATAGAACGAACATCGTTGATATAATTTTTAACAGCTCCCTTAATTTCATCGTTCAAATTATGGTAGCGACGCAAAAAACGAGGCGAAAATTCCTGAGTAATTCCCAACATATCATGAACCACAAGCACTTGTCCATCAACCCCGCGACCGGCACCGATACCAATAACCGGAATTTTTATTGATGCTGCTACTTTTGCTGCTAATTCTGCAGGAATTTTTTCTAAAACCAAAGCAAAACAGCCAATTTTTTCGAGCATCATTGCATCTTCTAAAAGTTTGGCGGCTTCATCATCGTCTTTTGCTCTTACAACATAGGTTCCGAATTTGTGTATCGACTGCGGTGTCAATCCCAAATGTCCCATCACGGGAATACCTGCCGATAATATTCTTTCGACTGATTCTTTCACTTCTCTGCCGCCTTCCAATTTGATGGCATGCGAGCCGGTTTCTTTCATAATGCGTATTGAGGAAGCTAAGGCTTCACGCGAATTTCCCTGATAGGTTCCGAAAGGCAGGTCGGTAACAACCAGTGCTCTGTGCACTCCGCGAACCACCGATTTGGCGTGATATATCATTTCGTCCAAAGTGATGGGCAGTGTCGAATCGTAACCTGCCATAACGTTTGCTGCCGAATCGCCGACCAAGATGATGTCGATACCGGCTTCATCGAGAATGCGAGCCATCGAAAAATCGTAAGCGGTGAGCATGGCAATTTTCTCGCCCGTCAATTTCATGGCTTTTAATACATGGGTTGTAACGTGTCTGACATTTACGTGTACTGACATTTTATTTTTTTTTAATTAATTTTCAAATTTATCCGGAATATTGTTCTCATAAAAATCTTCTTTGAAACGTGTTTCCGAAGGTTTACTGATAAAAAATATCAATATCGAAATTGCCGCCATCATGAGGCATTGAACTTGCTTCGAAAAATAATACGCCAAGAGTGGTAATAATCCGGAGGCTTCAATCAGTGCAATTTTGTAGATGAATGCTCGACGATAGTAATCGAGCTTTTGGCTTTCCGATTCAATCTTTTTTGCTTTTTTTGCCAACAGTCCATAAACATAATATGACAAAGGAAGAAGACTGAAAATTGAAAAAATTGAGATGTACAAAAACGCTGCATTCATTTCTTTGTCGTAATTTAAATCGGAATATTTGGAGAGATAAAAAATCAAGACAGAAAATAAGGAGTAAGACATCAATACCAAGAGCCATATTTTGCCAAGTATTTTTAAAAAATCTTTGGTTTTATTTTCCATATTTTGTTTTTTAATGATTTTATTTTTAAGAGATTGATTGGTTTTATTGTAATTTTTGAAGAAATTTTTAAAAAATTGGGTTCATTTTTCGAAAAAATAACAAATTAATATCCTTTGATGAAAAAAATTAAAATAATTATATATTTTTATATCTAAGATGTTTATGTCTCGCAAGTTGTTGAATATCAAAGATGTAAAGTATGTAAATAATTATAAATGTATGGTATTCAGATAACTGAAACAGATTAATTAGAAAAAAAATTCTAAAATGTGTATGAAATACTTGAAAATTATTTTGTTATATGAAAAATAATAATTTTATTTGTAAAGTAATCTTTACAAAATATTCAAAAAAATGAAAACCAAACAAAGAATTTTTGATTTCGCAATTTTTTCTTCGATTGTTGCCGCAGGAATTTTTTTAATTCCCGAACCCTCGCCAAATCCTTCAAAAATAGAATCGGGCAAGCCGAAAGTCCTTTTTGCTGTCGACAAAGACACGCAACGAGTCGAAAAAATTGAAAAATTTCAAGAACGAAATGTAACCAATCTTCTTACCCGATTCTGAAACCGCAGGCAAGGTAAATTGTCGGTGTGTTTCCAAACTTTCCTCTTTTTCACCCCTCTGCGATTATTTCAGAATCAGTTTCAGAAAACCGAGCGTCAAACTCGGTTTTTTTAATCTTCGGACAGTAACAATTTTCTCAATAAATTTAAAGCCATCGAACTTGCCCTTCGAATATTAATGTCTCGTTGGTTGCCAAAAACAAAATGACTTATAAGTGTCTCTTTATCAGATGATACCGCAATCCAAACCGTACCCACCGGTTTGTCTTCTGTTTCTCCACCCGGACCGGCTATTCCTGTAACGGCAACAGAATAATCTGTCTTGCAGAGATTTTTTACACCAACTGCCATTTCGCCGGCAGTTTCTTTACTTACAGCACCAAAGTTACGTAAAGTTTCCAAATCGACACTCAATATCGACATTTTTATTTCATTAGAATATGCTGTGATTCCGCCTTTAAAATAGTCCGAACTCCCCGGTACTGAGGTCAGAAGTCGAGAAATATTGCCGCCGGTACAACTTTCGGCGGTTGAAACTGTTTTTTTCTTCGCCTTCAAAAGATTTCCCACGACTTGTTCTAAAAAAATATCGCCGCTTCCAAAAATGATGTCTCCCAGAATATTTTCTAATTTTTTCGATTGCATTTTAATTTCTGCCTGTGCCGATTCTTTGTCTTTCGATTTCGTACTCATACGCAACCGTAAACGTTCGGGCGAGGGCAAATACGCCAATTTTATTTGCTCCGGCAATTCCGATTCCCATGCCCTTATTTTTTCGGCAAGTGCCGATTCCGACACGCCATAAGTTTGTATTGTGTGATGAATAATCGAAGTGGTGTGAAATTTTTCGCAGAGCATCGGTATTACATATTTTTCCGAAATATGTTTCATCTCAAACGGAACGCCGGGTAAAGAAATAAAGACAGTCCCGTTTTTTTCAAACCACATACCTGCGGCTGTTCCTGTCTCGTTTTTCAGTACACGACAGTTTTCCGGAAGAAGGGCTTGTTTTTTGTTGAGTTCGTTGAGGCTCAAACTTCTGTTTTTTAATAAAATGCTGATATGTTCTAATACTTCTTTATTTTCAACAAGCTGGGTATCAAAGTATTCTGTCAAAACAGTTTTTGTAATATCGTCAGAAGTCGGTCCCAAACCGCCCGTGATAAGAACCACATCATTCTCTTTTTCAGCACGTTGGAGTGTGTCCAAAATATGCCTGCGGCTGTCCGAAATTGAAGTCATTTGTCGCACCGAAATTCCTGCCAAATTAAGCCTTTCGGCAAGCCATGACGAATTGGTATCTATAATTTGACCGATAAGTATTTCGTCGCCGATTGTTATTATTTCTGCATTCATTTTTGTTGTAAAATTATCAATTTTCGGATTGAAATAAAAGGCGGCAGGAAAAATAATTTTTTTTGATTCGATAAGCGGAGTTCAAAAAAACAAAAACGGCTTGATTTTCAAGCCGTTCAAAATTTTAAAATATTTTTTCGTATTAACCGAGATATGGTTTCAAAAGGTTGCTTCGCGAAGTGTTACGCAGTCTTCTGATAGCTTTTTCTCTGATTTGACGAACCCGTTCGCGGGTTAATCCAAATTGTTCGCCGATTTCTTCGAGCGACATTTCCGCTCCTCCGATTCCGAACGACAATTTTAAAATCGTTCGTTCTCTTTCGGTTAAAGTTGAAAATGCTCGGTCGATTTCCCGACTCAGCGATTCGTTGATTAAGCCTTTGTCGGCAATCGGAGAATCCGGATTGTCCAAAACATCAAGCAAACTGTTATCTTCGCCTTGAACAAAAGGTGCATCAACCGAAACGTGCCGACCCGAAACTCGCATCGTATCTACGATTTTTTCGCGGGGCATTTCCAATATCACCGACAATTCATCGGGCGTTGGTTTGCGTTGATTGGTTTGTTCAAATTCGGCAACAGCTTTGTTGTATTTGCTCAATGAACTGACTTGATTCAGCGGCAAACGAACAATGCGCGATTGTTCATTGATTGCCTGCATAATCGATTGGCGAATCCACCATACAGCATACGAAATAAATTTGAAGCCGCGGGTTTCGTCAAATTTTTCGGCTGCTTTGATTAGCCCCAAATTCCCTTCATTGATTAAATCAGGCAAACTTAATCCCTGATTTTGATACTGTTTGGCAACAGAAACAACAAATCGCAGATTTGCCCTTGTTAATTTTTCAATGGCTGTCTGGTCGCCTTTCCTGATTCTTTGGGCTAACTCAACTTCTTCTTCTACGCTGATTAACTCATATCTTCCGATTTCCTGAAGATATTTGTCGAGAGATGCACTCTCGCGGTTGGTAATGGACTTTGTGATTTTTAATTGCCTCATACAAAATTTGTCGAAGTTTAAAAACTGAAAAAAACTATAATCGTGTGTTTCACAGCGATTTTTAAGGGTAAATAATTTTTATTAAGCAGAAAGCAAAGTTAATTCTTTTTTATTCCTTTGTCAATAGATTAATCATTTTATTTATAAAAAAAATATTTTTTTGTAACAATTTTTTATAAATGTTTCATAATATATTATTTACTAAATAGTTGTGCTTTTAAAAAAAAACTTAAATGATTATCATTTTCGTGATATCTCCATAATGAAAATTGTCAGCAGAATTGGGTATTTACGAAAATAAGGATATTCTGTTTAAAAAAAATATATGATGATAAAATGATGTTTTCGAGAGAAAAAAAGAAACAAAATACTAAAATCAATCAATATTCCGGAATAATATTTCACTTTGCTTTACGTTTGTTCTTCAATAATGTTTCAATTTATTCTTTTTTTTTTAACAAATTATTCGCATAATATAAACAATATTTTTCCATGTAATACAGAATACTTAATTTTATCTATGTACATAGATTTTTTCTAAAAAATCTTGACTTATCGGATATAATTTTTAATTTCGTTTTTTCAAACATAACTTTTTTGCAATGTCAATGAATTTTCGATTTCTTGTAAATAATATTTTTTTTGTTTCCATTATTGCGTTATTTTCATGTAATACCAACGAAACGTCATCACATAAATCGGATTCTATCGAAATTTCACCTGCTGTCACGTTAAACCAAAATTTCGATTATTCGATTCCTTCCGAACTCATTTATCAACCGAAAACCGATGAATTATTAATCGATGCGTTCTATCCCGTTGGCTGGTCCAAAGATGGTCTGTTTGCTTATATTTCGATACCCGCAGATGAAGCTTCCGGATACTATTATTTTACATTTAATATTATCAATGCAAATACCGGAAAAACAGAATGGACGTGGATTATTGATGAAAAAAATGCTCAGGAAGAAGGCAGTTTGAAAGATACTTGGGAAAAAAACAAAAAACTGTTCACTTCGACATTAGAAAAATACAAAATCATACAGAATAATACAATCAAAATCGAAAATTTCCCCTTACTCCTAAACTCAGTTCCATACACTATAAAATTAAATATAAAATATTCCGAAGACACATTCGGATACGGATTTGATGTGGTCGGAAAATTTTCGGCTCATCTGATAACACCGCAAGGATTCGATAAAGAAATTTTTTCAAAAGATTATCAAAATAATATGATATTAAATCTAACCTTGGTCGGATATATCAAAAATCCTTTTGAAAACGATGTATTTGTACTGTTTAAAACAACACGAATGGGTTACGAAGGACCGCCAAATGTTGTTTCGTTTGATTTCACTGTAAGCAAAATTGAATAAATAATAAGATATAAGATTATATCACAATATTTTTGTAATAAATAAATAAATCGTACTTTTATAACGAATTTTAAAAAATATCCCATGGAAGTAAAAGATAATGTATTGAAAGGTGATACAATAAAAAACCCGATTTGGTCTAAAAATATCAGTGGAAAATACACCGAAAATTTGCCGGACACTATCATTATACATTACACCGCCGGTCCTTTCAAAGCATCGCTCAACACACTTACCAATCCTTCGGTAAAAGCATCGGCACACGTGCTTGTGGACAGAGACGGCACAATAACACAACTGGTACCCTTTGATACCATAGCTTGGCATGCCGGGAAAAGCTCATATAAAGGTCGCGAAGGATTCAACAAATATTCAATCGGAATCGAAATCGTGAACTCCGGACCGCTGACCAAAAGCGGTAACGTCTATCGATCATGGTTTGGCAGTGCTTATAATCCCGATGATGTTATCGAAGCCACACATCGCAATGAAACAACCTCCCGTTTTTGGCATATTTACACCGAAGAGCAGATTGAAGCTGTTACAGAATTATGCCGCCTGTTGATAAATCAATACGGAATTAAATCAATATTAGGACACGAAGAAATTGCACCAAGCCGAAAAACAGACCCCGGACCGGCTTTCCCGCTCGATAAACTCAGAAATCAGCTTCTCAGTGATGCCCGCAGCGAAGACGGAGCCGAAGATTTAGCTCAAAACGGTAGGGTTGATGCAAACGTCTTAAATATCAGAGACACGCCAAAACCGGAAGGTGCCAAAGTGGCAATGCCCTTGAAAAAAGGTGCAAAAGTTCAAATAATAGACCAAGACGGCGAGTGGTACAAAGTGCGAACAGAAATCGAAGGCTGGGTATTCAAAAAATTCATTAAAACAGAATAAAAAAGTCTGAACATGAATAAAAGATGGTGGATTACAATTATTGTGATTGTTGCAGTATTAATAGTTATTGGTATTCTGTATGATAATGGAATGTTGAATTTTAAATGGACGGGCTTAACAATGCTATTCGCAGCATTAGCCGGACCGTATATGTTTGTAAAGAATTGGTTGCTCAGAAACCGCGAAGCCCAAGACATACTAGGCAAACACGAAAAAATGCGTGCCGATGAAAAAATACACAGAAAAGAAACCGATGATGAAATATTAAAAAAAGAACAAAGAATAAAAGATTTGAATAAAGATATCGAACTGTCGGAAAAGAAAATCCAATTGCTCGAAGAAAAAAAGAAAAATGTGGTGAAGGATGTAAAAAAAATGAGCATAGAAGAAACTCAGGACGAAGCAATAAATTATTTTGGGAGCTAAAACATAAATCAGAGATGAAAAAAATACTTATTATTGTCGCGTTTTTGCTGCCGATCGTTGTTTTTTCACAAAAATATCCAATCGCCATACGCCCCGGCGATACGCTTGTTGTGATTTCGAAAAATACATATACACTGCCCCTTAAAAATGATACACTTTGGGTTATGAAAAATTCACAACTTCAAAATGCAATTATCAAGGCAAAAAAATTAGGAATTTGTGAAGAGGAGGTTACCGAGTTCCAAAAACAAATACTCCTTCATAAACAAAAAGAAGCTGCACAAGACAGCTTAAATCAAATACTGACAAAAGACCGTGATTATTACATGAATACGTGGAATGTCTGCGAGCAGGATATTCAAAAACTCGGAAGGATGCAAAAAAGACAAAAATTGTTTACAAAATTGGCACTAGCCGGAATCCCCGTTGCATTTGTTATCGGGCTATTTATAAAACTTTAATAAAAACAAAAATAAAAACCCCACAGTATGGAAAACAATTATATAGACGTTGTAAAATTTTTCACCGAAAACTCTCACACCTACTGGTTGAGTATTTATGCCCCCATTGCATTTTGGATGGCACTGGTTTTAGGATTTTTCATTCTCCTGCTAAAAAAATATACCTTCGGCGATTGGACCAAAGCAAATCCAAATCCATACGACGGCGAAACATTCAATATGCCGCGAGGCGTTTTTCGGGGAATACTTACTCTGACACTTTTATTTGTTACCGTAATTTTGGAATTGGCGAATGTTCGTATCCTCGGAACAGAAGATGGGTTTCATGAATTTATCGTTGCGTTCCAAATGATGGTCGCTTTCTATTTCGGTTCAAAAGTTATGCACCACATTACAAGCACCGAGCGTCAAAAAACACAATTTATTGCCGAAGCCCAAAGCGGAAGCCAGCGTTCGGATGATGAGGCGGGAGGTGATTTTACCGACAACGAAGCCGAAGGATAAAATTTATTCTCAATTGATTGAAAAAAATACAACAAAACAAACACCGAAGTATGAGAACTCGGTGTTTGTTTTTCTATTTATGAGTGCAGTCTAAAAAGTTATAAAGTTGAAAGTCTATAAAGTTATAATGTTGAAAATAAGGACTTTAACTTAAATCCACATTTTTACCTAAATTATTGATTATTAATAATATAAACTTTCTACTTTTCACTTTTCACTTTTCACTTTTCACTTTTCACTTTTCACTTTTCACTTTT
>DYMH01000093.1 GCA_020721645.1 Draconibacterium orientale | reverse complement strand
CTCGTTGTCCTATTTTTCCGTTGCCCAAGCTGAAAATACTTTCCGATATTTTGTTGTATTCCGGCAAAAGTCCTTCTTCAATTATCTTGTGTTCGTGGTGTTTTATATATTCTTTCATAGGGTTATAATTCAGTAATTTGCTTAAAATCATTGCCAAATACGTAAAATGCTTAGCGGTTTATAACCGCTTAGCATTTACAAGGTCGTTTCATCTGTTTATATTTTATTTTGGCGAGATGGAAGTCCACATTTTGCTTATTCAGTGCAAGTTATTCGATTTTTCTATTATAATCATGTCCTTGTGTGTTTAGCAATAATCATGAACGTTTCATTATATTCAAATTTATTTATCTTTAAAAGAGTCTTTGAGTTTCGATAAACCAAAATCTAAGAAATGACCGATAACAATATCAGCATTGGGTAGATTTGCTTTCGAGCCAATTCCGACGCTTTTCATTCCGGCATTTTTCGCAGCATCAATTCCTGCATAAGCATCTTCGAAAACGATACAATTTTCCGAAGCAATATTTAATGCTTCTGCTCCTTTGAGAAAAACTTCGGGGTCGGGTTTTGCTTTCGATACTTTGGTGCCATCGATTACGGTATCGAAATAATTGAGCATATCGATTTTTTCCAATATCATTATGGCGTTTTTACTTGCCGAACCCAAAGCTGTTTTGATGTTGTGTCGTTTTAATTCATCTAAAAAGTCAATCACTCCCGGCAGAATTTCATCGGGGGTCATTTGCGAAATGAATTCAACGTATCGCTTGTTCTTTTTATCGGCTAATTGAATTTTTGTCTTTTCATCGAAATGAAGTTTGCCTATTTTCAACAGTATTTCCAAAGATTCCACACGACTTACTCCTTTGAGTTGCTCATTTTGTTGCTCGGTAAAGCTGAATCCGAGATTTTCGGCTAATTCGCTCCAAGCCAAATAATGATATTTGGCGGTATCGACAATAACACCGTCCAAATCGAAAATACATGCTTTAATGTCCATGTGCGACTTTATTTTCCTGTGATTTTTGAGATGAAGTATCTTTTACAAAATAGACGGAAAGACTTCCGAACAGCATGAAAACTCCTGCCAGAATCAAAATATAAATTGCCTGTTCGTTGAAAAAATGTTTTAAAATCATTCCGCCGAACAATCCGCTGATAATTTGCGGGATAACGACCGTGAGATTAAATAATCCCATATAAATTCCCATTCTTTTTGCGGGTAAGGCACCCGAAAGAATTGCATAAGGCATCGTCAAAATCGCTGCCCATGCTGCTCCGATTCCGAGCATCGAAAATATTATATAGTTGGGATTTGTAAAGAAGAACATCGAAATAAACCCTAATCCGCCTAATGCCAGCGAAAGTGAATAAACGAATTTTCGGCTTGTACGGCGTACCAAAGCAGGCATTGCGATTGAATAAAGTGCGGCAAACAAACTGTAAGCTGCGAAACAAATTCCGACCCAATTTCCGGCTTCGTTATATGCTTTTGAAGAAGTGTCGTCAACGGCGGTTCCCCAGTAATGTTGTGCTACGGCGGAAGTTGTAAAAACCCACATCAGAAACAACGGAAACCATGAGAACAATTGAACAACAGCCAAATTCCACATGGTTTTGGGTGTTGTTTTGAGAGTTTGCATCAGACTTTGTTTTTCTTTTGCTTCGGCATCTGTCATACCGATAAAATCTTGAAATTCTTGCGGCGGATATTCTTTGGTACGGAAAACAGTAACCAAAACGCTCAAAAGCAGCATCGCACCGCCGATGTAAAATGCCCAAATGACAGAAGCCGGAACGTGTCCTTCGGCGGCTGTGTTTTCAACACCAAAATAAGTTAATATAAAAGGTAATGCCGAACCGATTACGGCTCCGGTGTTTATCAGGAAACTTTGAACGGAATAGCCCAAATTTCGTTGTTCATCTGGCATCATATCTGCAACCAAAGCCCTGAAGGGCTGAAATGTTACGTTGAACGAACCGTCCATGAGTGCCAACATCACGGCTCCGAAAATCAGTGCACCGACTCCGCCTGCTATGATGACCGAGGGAGCATTGGGCATAAAAAACATGGCAGCTGCCGAAACTATGGCACCGCCGAGAATAAAGGGTGAACGACGCCCAAGACGTGTCCATGTTTTATCGCTTGCCGCTCCCACAAGTGGTTGAATAAGAAGTCCCATTGTAGGAGCTACGAGCCAAAACAAGGAAAGAGAGTGGATGTCGGCTCCGAGATTTGATAGTATTCGGCTGGCGTTGGCATTTTGCAGTGCAAATCCGAACTGTACGCCCAGAAAGCCAAAACTCACATTCCATATTTGCCAAAAACTTAATTTGGGTTTCGATTTCATTTTAAAGAATTTGATTTGTTTTACGGATTAGTGATGTTATAATAATAATAATATACAAGAATCCATTCTTCTTTATCAGAATGAAAAATAACAAAGCCCAAAAGCTAAAAGCCTTTAATAAAAGGGGAAGTAAAAAATCTATAAATAACTGCTGAGTAAAGATAAAAAAAAAATACCAAAATGCAATAGGTTTTGGTATTTTGATTGTACTTATTCGATTATTAAAAATGAAGACCGGTTTTTCAAACGTTTGCGAAAACGTTAAATATTTTTTAAAAGGTTGATTTGCGAATGACTAATTTCCCATTTACAACTTTTGTTATAGCATTAAACGCATCTTTGCTGTTTATTCTTTTTAGTAGTAGTTTACTCGCAATATACCCCATTTTAAAACCGTGTTGTTCGACCGTGGAGAGCGAAGGTGTGGATATTTTAGAGATATTTTCGTTGGTAAAGCCGAAAATCGAAACTTGTTCCGGAATTTTGAGTCCGTGTTTTTTTAATTCTTTCATAGCTCCGACAGCCGCCATATCGTTTACGGTAAAAATACCGTCGAAAGTAATATTTTTGCTCAGCAAATCTTTTACAGCAATTCCCCCTTTTTTCAGCGTATCGGCGGTAGAAATAATTAATTCTTTGTCATGTGTTAATTTGTTATCAATCAGAGCATCAATGTAGCCTTGTTGCCGATTTTTGCTGATATCTAAATTCGGCGGACCTGCAAAATGCACAATTCTTTTGCAACCGGTTTTTATTAGATATTCCGTAGCTTTATATGCTGCTTCGCGGTCGTCGATTATTACGCGGTCGGTATCCAATTCGGGGCAAACGCGGTCGAAAAACACCATAGGGATATTATTTTCGCGGATATTTATAAAGTGTTCGTAGTTTTGGGTTTCTTTTGTCATTGCAATGATTACGCCATCTACCCTCGATGAAATCAGAATTTGGGTATTTTGTATTTCGCGTTCTTCCGATTCGTTCGACTGACATATTATTATATTGTATCCCTTTTTAAAAGCATGTTCTTCGATTCCGCTGATAACCGACGAAAAAAACTGATGTACGATTTGCGGCACAATTATGCCGATGACATTTCCTTTACTTTGCCTTAAACTTAGTGCAATGGCATTGGGTTTGTAGTGCAACTTTTTTGCGAGTTCCTGAACAGCAATTCGGGTTTTTTCGCTGATATCGGGATGGTCTTTCAGTGCTCGGGAAACGGTTGATGCCGAAATTCCAAGTTCTTTGGCAATGTCTTTAATGGTGATTTGGGCGCTTCGCATATAAAAAAGTGAAAAATTAAAAACTAAAAGTGAAAAATACGAATCTTTTTTCTTATAATTTTAAAAAAATGAAAGCAACAAGATAATATTTTTTTTCAGAGAAATAAATAATAGAGTGAAATATTAATCAAAAATAATATTTAACACTTTTTTAACAAATATAAAAATAATTTTACATTATCAAACGATTGCGGTTACGTTTGCGTAAAAATATTCGATTAATTTCTTGATATAAAGAATTATTTATTGTAAATTCACGGCATTGAAGAAATAATGAAGTGATAAAAGGATAGTATAAAATCTATAAAACTGCTAAAATACTATTATTTTAATTTAACTTTAAATTATTTCATGTGATGAAACAAAAAAATCTACTTATCCAAAGGATGATTATCCTTTTTACGATGGTGCTTTTTGTTAATTTCGCATTTGCTCAACAAACGGTTACCGGAACGGTAACTACCGACGAAAATTTACCATTGCCGGGAGCAAATGTGGTAGTTAAAGGCACAACTATCGGAACCATGTCCGACGGCGACGGAAATTATACAATCGAAGCCCCGCAAGGAAGTACGGCTTTGGTTTTTTCGTTTATAGGCATGGGTACTGTTGAACTTCCGATTACGGGAAGTGTAGTGAACTGCGCCTTGTCTGCTGAAAATGCCGAAATTGAAGAAGTTGTAGTTATCGGCTACGGACAGGTAAAGAAAAATGATGCAACCGGCTCGGTTTCGGCTGTTAGCTCTAAAGATTTCAACAAAGGAGCAATCACCTCAGCTCAGGATTTATTAATCGGTAAATCAGCCGGAGTTCAAATTATAAATAACGGAGGAGCTCCGGGAGAAGGTGCAACAATTCGTATTCGCGGAGGCTCTTCTTTGAATGCCTCAAATGACCCTTTGATAGTTGTTGACGGATTACCTTTGGATAACGGCGAGGTTAAAGGGATGAGAAATCCTTTGGGGTCTATAAATCCTAATGATATTGAAACATTCACGGTATTAAAAGATGCATCTGCTACTGCGATTTATGGCTCTCGTGCTTCAAACGGTGTTATCCTGATAACTACAAAAAAGGGGAAACTCGGCAAACCGATGAAAATTGAATATAACGGAGTTTATAACTATTCTACATTGGCAAAAAAAGCAAGTGTTTTTTCGGCAGATGAATTTAGGAGTCTTGTTATCTCGAAATTCGGAGCAGAATCCGACCAAGCAAAATTGTTAGGTGCTTCGAATACCGACTGGCAAAATGAGATATACCGAAATACTTTTGGGCACGACCACAATATCAGCATTACAGGTGCCGCAAAAAAAATGCCTTATCGTGTTTCCTTAGGTTATTCAGATCAGCAAGGTACGGTAAAAACCAGTTCCATGAATCGTTCGTCAGTCTCAGTCGGCTTAAATCCATCTTTATTCAGCGACCATTTGAAATTTAATATTAACGCACAAGGAACAAACACCAAAAATCAATTTCAAGACGGAGGGGTTATTGGGAATGCGGTTCATTTCGACCCAACTCAATCAGTTTACGCCCCTGAAGGCTCCGGCGGCTATTTTACTTGGCAAACCGCAAATACTACCGGCGGATTTACACCAAACATAAATGCCACGAGGAATCCTGTTGCATTATTAAATTTGATAGAAAATAAAGCTGTAAATAATAGGTTGATTGGGAATATCCAAACGGATTATAAATTTCATTTTCTGCCCGATTTACATGCAAATTTGAATCTCGGTTATGACTATTCAAAATCCCTTGGAAAAGTGAAAACACCCGAAACTGCATGGTGGGCTACAAACCCTGATGCTACACAAACAGGAGGCTCATATAACGAGTATGGACAAGAAAAGAAAAACCAAGTCGTTGATTTTTACTTAAATTATGTAAAAGAGATTTCTGCAATATCAAGCAAAATAGATATTACAGGTGGTTATTCTTGGCAACATTTCTGGTATAAAAATAGTTCGTTTACTTTGAACGAGGCACAAAATGATACCATAACACCCGAATTAATTGAACCGGGAGAACTTTTTTTGATTTCCTTTTTCGGAAGATTCAACTATACAATCGCCAACAAATATTTATTCACAGCAACCGTAAGAAGAGACGGTTCTTCGCGATACTCCGAAAAAAATCGTTGGGGTTTATTCCCTGCGGCAGCCCTAGCTTGGAAAATCAAAGAAGAAACTTTTTTGAAGGATGTTAGAGCAGTTTCCGACTTAAAACTCAGACTCGGATATGGAGTTACCGGACAACAAGATTTCGGAGGTTATTATGATTCATACGGAAGATATACCTACGGTCAAATTACGGCATCTTACCCGTTCGGGAATGAATATGTCCTGACAATGCGTCCCGAAGCCTATAATTCACGCTTGAAATGGGAAGATACCAAAACATATAACATCGGTTTAGACTATGGTTTCAAGAACAACAGAATTAACGGAAGTATTGACCTTTACAATAGAGTAACCGAAAATCTTTTGGTTTACTATGCTGTACCTGCCGGTTCGGGCTTCTCGGACAAGGCTTGGCAGAATCTCGGAACCTTGGAAAACAAAGGTTTTGAGCTTTCGTTAAATTTAATTCCTGTATCTACCAAAGATATTTCTTGGGAAGTTGGATTCAATTTGACTTATAACAAAAATAAAATTACGAAAATTATTGATGCAAATGATTCTACATTCGTTGGAGTCGAAGTCGGAGGAATTTCCGGAGGAACGGGACAAAATATTCAAATTAATACTGTCGATTTTGCAACAAACTCATTTTATGTATATGAGCAGGTTTATGATGCAAAGGGCATGCCGATTGAAGGCTTGTTTGTTGACAGAAACAATGACGGTAAAATAACAGAAGCCGATAAATATCATTTTAAAAAACCTGCAGCCGATTATTTTATGGGATTCTCTTCGAGACTAAAATATAAAAATTTTGACTTTTCATTTGCAGGCAGAATCAGTCTCGGAAATTATGTATATGATAACGTTTCGTCCGCTAATGGGATTTATGGGAAATTGTACAACTCTGCCGGCGGAGATCTCGAGAATATTTCTACAAGCGTGTACGAATCTAACTTCTATAACGATGATATAAATACGAAACACTCAGATTTCTACATTAAAAATGCCTCTTTTTTCAGAATGGATAATATTTCGTTAGGATATACTTTCAACAATTTGGCAAAAGGGAAAATAAATGTACATACCGCCGTTACAGTACAAAACGCGTTTGTTGTTACTCCATACAAAGGTATAGATCCTGAAGTTGGTTCGGGTATTGACAATAATTCGTACCCAAGACCAAGAATTTTTTTGTTAAGTTTAAGTGTTAGTTATTAAATCAAGTAACAATGAAAAATATGAAAAAATATAAATTTATATCACTGCTTGTGATTTTCTTGCTCTCGATAACATTAACTTCTTGTTTAAAGGATTTAGATGTTGTTCCCCTGGATAAAAACGTCATAACATCGGCAAATGCCTTTGACGATCCTGCATCATACAAACAATTTCTTGCAAAAGTATATGCAGGATTTGCCGTAACAGGGCAACAAGGTCCTGCAGGAAAACCGGATATTTCGGGTGATGAAGGTGCATCTGATTATTTGAGACAATATTGGAATTTACAAGAATTGTCCACCGATGAAGCCATTGTTGCTTGGGCTAATGACGGAAGTTTAATTGACTTACACGATCAGGATTGGACAGCTTCCAATTCATTCGTTTCTTCGCTTTATAGTAGAATATTCTACCAAATTGTTTTGTGCAATGAGTATATCCGTCAAACTACTGATTCTAAATTGGACAGCCGTGGTGTTTCCGCTGAACTGAAATCTCAGGTCGTTGAATATCGTGCCGAAGCCCGTTTTATCAGAGCTTTGAGTTATTGGCATGCCGTTGATTTATTCGGCAATGTACCGTTTGTTACGGAAGCCGACGAAGTTGGTGGTTTCAAGCCTCTCCAAAAATCCAGAAGTGAAGTCTTCAATTATGTAGAACAAGAATTATTGGGTGTCGAATCTCAATTAAAAGAACCAATGCAAAACGAATATGGAAGGGTTGATAAAGTTGCAGCTTGGATGGTTTTAGCAAAACTCTATTTGAATGCCGAAGTCTATATAAATCAACCAAAATATACAGAAGCTTTGGTTTATCTGAATAAAATTATTGCTGCCGGGTTCACCCTTTCACCCGAATACAAAAATATTTTCTTAGCAGACAACAATACGAACACCGAAATTATTATGCGAGTTGCTTTCGACGGAACCCACACAGAATCCTACGGCGGAACCAATTTTATTATTCATGCCGCAGTGGGCGGGACAATGGTTCCCGGCGACTTTGGTATTGCCGGCGGTTGGTCAGGTCTAAGAACAACACCGCAATTTGTAGCTAAATTTTCGGACATAACCGGTATTTCAGATAAAAGAGCAACATTCTATACCGACGGGCAAACCCTCGATATAGCCGGAAAAACTACTTTTACAAATGGATACGGAATTACAAAATACAAAAATATAACTTCAACCGGAGAAAACGGTTCAAGCGAGGAATTTGTAGATACCGATTATCCGATGTTTCGGCTTGCAGATGCTTATTTAATGTATGCAGAATGTGTATTAAGAGGCGGTTCGGGCGGAGATTTAAACACTGCATTAGGATATATCAACGCATTAAGAGAACGTGCTTATGGAAACACAACAGGTAATATTGCATCAAGCGACCTGACATTAGACTTTATCCTCGACGAAAGATCCCGAGAACTATACTGGGAAGGACACCGCAGAACCGACCTTATTCGTTTTGGAAAATTCAGTAACACAACTTACGTTTGGGCTTGGAAAGGCGATGTTGCTGCAGGCGTTTCAACCGGCGACTATATGAATTTGTACCCGATACCGGCTTCCGATATCATGACAAATCCTAATTTAACTCAGAATATCGGTTATTAATCTTTAAATTTATTTCAAAATGAAAAAATCAATTTTAATTTTTCTTATAATTTCCGGTTTTGCAACTCTCTTTTCTTGCAAAAAGGATGAAGTAGGACCGGTTTTAGACCCGGGTTCGTTTGTTAACCCTACTTTACAAGGTTTTACACAAAATCAAAATTTTGTTTTCAATCCTGAAAATGCTGACTCTATAATCAAATTTAATTGGACAGGGGCAATTTTCGGACCTTCATTAGAAACTACTTACACAATACAAATTGCAAGAGCAGGAACTAATTTCTTAACCCCCAAAGATATTCTTACATCAACTTCAAATCAGGATTCTTTGAAAGTCAGCGATTTAAATAACAAAGTATTACTGATTGAAGATGATGAAGAAAATCCCGTTGCTCTTGATATTGAAATGAGGATTACCGCAAACGTAAATGACAGCGTGCAAACATTGTATTCTGAAGTAATCGTTATAAATATTGACCCGTATTATGTTCCCATTGTTTATCCCAGCCTTTGGGTTCCGGGTGCTTATCAGAGTTGGAGTCCTGCTACCGCAAAAACGATAGGTTCTGTTAAAAGCGATGGAAAATACGAAGGTTATATCTATTTTACTCCCAAAACTCCATTTGACGGTAATTTTAAATTTACAAGTGCACCCGATTGGGCTCATACAAACTATGGTAAAGGAACAGCCCCCGGCACTTTAAGTACAAACGGTTCTGCAGGAAATTTAACAGTTCCAACTCCGGGATATTATAAATGTAATGTCGATGTTCCGGCATTGACATACACAACGTTGAAAACCGATTGGGCAATTGTCGGTACTGCAACAGGTGAAGGTTGGGATGTGGATAAAGCTATGACTTTTGATGAAGCATCTTGGTTGCTCACTGCAACATTGAACTTGGTAGCAGGAGAAATTAAATTCAGAGCAAACGGAACGAATGATTTAATTTACGGAGATGATCTTGCCGATAAAAAATTAGATTTGAATGGTGTCGGCATACAAATACCTACGGACGGCAATTATACTATTACGCTGAATCTTACGAAGCCCGTTTATAAGTATATTTTGATTAAGAATTAATAAGGCTGACTTACAGATGTTTATGTTATTAAAAACGGCTTCCTTTTTAAAGGGAAGTCGTTTTTTTTTCAATCTATTTCATAAGATGGACTATTATCCCAAATTCCGCAATAGAAAAAAAATGTACTTTCGAGCCTCTAAATCCTTATGCGTAGCAATCGAAAAAAAATTGATTATCCTACACCAATAAACCCAAATTACGCACTAGAAAGCCTGAAAGGGAAATTCTTTTCTGCATTTTGAGCAATCAGTCCGTTGTTCTCAAAATCATTGCTAAATTTTTCTCATATATACGCATCGCCGTCAACATGCAGAAACGGAGTGTTTTGCTACCATACGCAGACACGATGAGCCGCAGTCCATGGCATCGAGTTGGGGGAGTTGAGGGAAGGATTTGAGTGGCACCGTAATTTTTTAAATATTCTCAAAAAATAATTTCTTCAACGGATTTATCATACGAGCAATCAGTGGCATGTTTTCTGTTATAATTTCAGCATTTCCTTGCATGTTTTGAATAAAAGTGATTTTCTTTTTATAACTTGTTGTTAAAGAATCGGGAAACGCAACACGAACTGTGTATTTTTCGCCGGAACGCACCAGAGAAATATCGCTGACAGTACCTTTTACTGTGCCGAATTCGGTGTTCGGGAAATCATCGAATTTAACATTCACACGTTGTCCTTTTTTTACTTTTCCAGCTCCCACGACAGGAATTTCCGCTCGTCCCGTGAGCTCGGAAGTCTTGGGCGGAACAACGGTGAATACTGTTTCACCCGAAGTAACGTTTTGATTGTCGGTCCAATATTTGTCGAATGTGATTTGCCCGTCAATAGGGCTTTTTAGCAAGTATGTTTGTTCCCACAAGGCAATTGCCGCCAAAAGATTTTCGTAGCTTTCGCGAAGCGAGATTTCAAAAATTGTTTTTTTTTCCGAAAATTGTTTTTCGAGTTCGATAATATTTTGTTCGAGCCCTGAAATTGTGATTTCGGTTGCTGTTATCGTGTTTTTGGCATTCAAGAAAGCATATTTTTTTTGCAACAACTGACTTTCCGATTTTTCGAGCTCAAAAACCGAAATTGATTTTGAAACAAATAAAATGGAATCTCTGTTGTATTGTTTTTGCGTTAAAATCAAATCGTTGCGACTGAGATTTTCTTGCCGTTTCAGATTTTGCAAATATTTTTGGTTGGCTGATATTTGATTTCGAAGCGATTCCGCTTTTTTGTTGTGATAATCTAAAACAATAAAATCTTTATAATTTGATATTTCACCCGAAAGTTTGGAATATTGAATTTGTAAATCGCCGAGTTGAAGATTCGCCGGGACAGGGAAATTTAAAATATCGAAATGCGAATCGTAAATAAAGATTTTTAGAATTGCAATTTGTTGTTTCAATTTCAAAAAATCTGAATAAACAGTCGTATTTTCGATGATTCCGAGGATTTCATCTTTTTTCACTTCTTGTTTATCTTTGATGAAAAATTGAGTGATTTTCCCGTTCGTTCGGGCTTTAATTTCTGCCGGCGGATTGTCGCCTGTCAAAACAATTCTTGCCTGAACAACATCGGGATATTTGAAAAAGAAACTGCCGACCAACAACAAAACCACAATCGAAAAAATAACGGTTATTCCGTATTGAATCAATCGGTTGGGCGTTCTGCCGATAATTTCTTGGACTTCTTCGCTGCGGAGTTCTATTTCGGGCATAATTTAAAAGAAATGAATGTAATAAAAAAAATACGATTATTCAGTATTTATAAAAGATTCAATTGTTTGAATAAGTTTTTTTGCAGGAGGGATCAATTCGGCAACATCATTTTCTCCGAAATCTATAAAATCATCATAATCGCCGGTTTGTCTTTTGTCAAAAATATCGGAATAAAATCGTCCTAAATCCTTATCTATAAACCCGGTTTTTATAAAATGAAGACCAAACATTTGACGAACTCCCGCATGTGTTTGAGCTTTAATATCGTTCTGAATAAGCAAAGCGGCTACGGCGTAATAACAAGCGTAATAAAGTCGGTTTATAGCGGTATTCCACAGTTGATTGGCAATCAAAATATCAATTTCGGAAATTGTTTCTTTGGCTTTTAACAACCGGTAGGAAACCAATTCTTTTTTATCATTTTCATTCATAAAACAATTGCTTCTTTTGTAACATTTTCAAAAAACGGGGTGATTTTGTGTCGTATTTCCCAATCGTTTTTTGTAAAAACTAACGGACTGATTATTAATCCGGTATCAAATTCGATATCGTACAAAGGGTATTTAATTTTCTTTTCGAGATCGTGGGTTATTTTAGGATTATCAAGCAAAATAAGTACATCTAAATCGGAATCCGACTTTTGTTCCCCTCGTGCATAAGAACCGTAAATCATGACAATTGCATTCGGTTCGGTGGACAAAACAGAAAATTTAATTTTTGAAAATATTTCGTTTGTAGAATTCATAATTCAAAGTTAAAGAAAAAAATGAAACTGAGTAAATTGTTTTGGAACGCAGATTTTTAGGATTTTCGCGGAAAAGTATCATAAAAATCTTAAAAATCAGTGTTCTAATTTCCTAATTCCAGTTGATTTTTAACAAGTTCATAATATTTTCCCCTCATTTCAGTCAAAGTTGAATGAGTTCCGATTTCTGCTATTTTTCCGTCTTCCATCACAATAATTTGATCTGCATTTTTTACGGTACTCAACCGATGAGCAACGATGATTACTGTTTTATTTTCAAAAAAAGTATGCAAATTTTCCATAATCACTTTTTCGTTATTTGCGTCCAAAGCGTTGGTGGCTTCATCGAAAAAAATAAATTCCGGATTCTTATAGACCGCACGGGCTATGAGAATCCGCTGTTTTTGCCCTTGACTCACGCCGGAACCTTCCTGCCCGATTTTGGTATTGTAAGCCAGCGGCAAACTTTCGATAAAATCTTTGATATTGGCAACATTTACGGCGTGCGCCAGTTTGGTTTTGTCGGGCTTATCATCACCCAAAGAAATATTGTTGGCAATGGTATCCGAAAAAATAAATCCGTCTTGCATCACCGTTCCGCATTTTTCGCGCCACATTCGCGAATTGAAATTTTCCAAACGTGTTTCACCCAGCGTGATTTCTCCTTTGTTGGGCGGATAAAATCCGAGCAACAATTTCAAAAGCGTTGTTTTTCCGCTGCCGCTCGTGCCCACGATTGCCGTGATTTTCTTTTCCGGAATCGTCAGGTTAATCTGTTCCAAAACCAAATCATCGTTGCGTCCGGTGTAGCTGAACGATAAATCGGTGATTTTCAAATCCCGGTTTGCGGGCAAATCGTTGATTTTACCTTCGTCGATAAATTCTTCATCGTCTTTGGAATGAATTTCACCCAAACGCTCCAAACTGATTTTGGCATCTTGTGCCGAACGCATAAAAGTAATCATTTGTTCTATCGGACTGTTTAGTTGTCCGATAATGTATTGAACGGCGAGCATCATACCCAAAGTCATGCTGCCGTTGATGACAGAAGCGGCGGCAAGAAAGGAAATGATGATATTTTTTGTTTCGTTGATAAGCAGCGAACCCACTTGTTGATATTGATCCAAAGCCAAACTTTTGATATTGATTTTGAACAATTTCGCTTGAATGCGTTCCCATTCCCAACGTTTCTGCCGTTCGCAATTGTTGAGTTTGATTTCCTGCATTCCCGTTATCAGCTGAATGACATTGCTTTGATTGTCCGACATTTGGCTGAAACGTTTGTAATCCAATTCGCGCCGGCGTTTCATAAAAAAATAAATCCAAAACGCATATAAAATGCTGCCGATAACGAAAACTGCAAGAATTTTCAAACTGTAAATCGAAAGCACAATCATAAAAATAATCAGATTGACGAACGAAAACAAGATGCTCAAACTGGTGTTGGTCAAAAAATTTTGAATCCGCGTGTGGTCGCCGATGCGTTGGAGCAAATCGCCCGTCATTTTGGTGTCGAAAAAGCGAATCGGGAGTTTCATCAACTTAATCAGAAAATCGCTGATCAGCGCAATGTCTATGCGTGTGCTGATGTGCAGGAGTATCCACCCGCGAATGAAATCCACCGCCATTCGGCTTGCTATCAACATCAATTGTGCCGCTAAAACCAAGTAAACGAAAGCCAAATTCTGATTGGCAATACCGAAATCGACCACCGACTGCGTGAGAAACGGAAATATCAATTGCAACAAACTTCCGGTGATTAAACCGAAAACGAGTTGAACAATGAATTTTTTGTTCGGGCGTAGATATTCAAACAGAAAACGGAAACTTGTTTTATCCTTTTTTTCGTCTTCGGCGGTGTAGAAATTCGGCGTGGGTTCGAGCAAAAGTGCAATGCCTTTGTCTTCGCCGTCTTTTTTGGCAGATTGCCAGGCTTGGAGAAATTCTTCTTTTGAGTATTTTAATAAACCTTCGCCGGGGTCGGCAACATATACGGTTTCGCCGCCGTTTTTACCGAAAAAAGCAGGTTTTGATATTTTATAAACCACAATAAAATGATTCTGCCGCCAATGCACGATGGCGGGCAACGGTGCTTCTTCCTTCAATTGTTCGAAAGTGATGGCAACACCCATGGTTCTGAACCCGATATGTTCCGCCGCCTCGCTGATACCGAGCATGGACACGCCTTCGCGCGTAATGAAACTTTTCTCCCGCAGCGTTTGTGGCGAATACGATTTCCCGTAATGCTTTGCCACCATACGCAGGCAAGACGGACCGCAGTCCATGGCATCAAGTTGGCGGTAGTGGGGGAATTGGGAGAGGTTCACGAGTTTGGTTGTCAATGCCTAAATAACGTTGACCGTTTTATCTCTTAAATCCCCTTGAACAT
>DYMH01000092.1:7572-14633 GCA_020721645.1 Draconibacterium orientale | reverse complement strand
ATAATCAGTGTTTTCTGCAAAAATAAATATTATTTATGTAATTAAGTCTATTATTCGTTTCGTTGTGGGAAAATCGTAAAAAACTCAAAATCACAGTTTCTTTAAAATCTTACCTTTATCAATCGACAATGAATAATTCCGTAAGATTTGTGAAAAATCGCAAAATATTTGTAAACGATGATATTTTGAAATATACGATGAATGATATTGAATCTGAATCAAATCAGCTCATTGAACGTTCCGAACTTGAAGAAAAAATGTATCAAACAATCGAACTTTTACCGCCTAAATGTAAAGAAGTTTTTAAGTTGAACAAGTTTGAAGGCTTGAAATACAGTCAAATAGCCGAAAATCTGAATCTATCGGTTAAAACGGTTGAAGCACATATTACAAAAGCTTTTAAGTTTTTGCATGAAAATTTCACAACTTAAATATCTGAAAATCAATATTAAAATAAATATTTTTAAAATTTTTCTGAAATAATTCAAATTCGACTAAGGGTATTTCATCTTTTTTACTCATAAGTACAGAAGCAGGCATGAAACAACAAGAACCAAATATTGACAAAGAATTGCTTTACCGCGTAATTGCAGGTATTGCAGACAAATCGGAAATCGAAACGGTAGAAATTTGGATTGCTGCCGACAGCAAAAACAAAACAGAATTCGATAAAATAAAAGAAATCCGGGAGTTAAGCGAATCGGCAAAGGATTTAGACAGTTTCGACAGCGAAATCGCATTAAAAAAAGTTAAAATTAAAATTCACGAAAAAAATGCACAAAAGAAATTTAAAATTAACTATCCTTTATTAAAAATTGCTGCCGTCGTCGTTTTATTTGTCGGGATTTATTGGTTGATTAAAGACAAAAATTCAAACCGCCAAGCAACTGAAATGATGACAATTGCAGCAAAATCAAAACAACGCATTGTGCTGCCCGACAGTACTGTTGTATTTTTAAATTCGGGCTCGGAGCTTAAATATCCAAAGGAATTTACCGATACAATCCGAAAAGTTGAATTTACTGGCGAAGCATATTTTGTGGTTCATAAAAATGCAGAACAACCTTTTGTAATTTCGTCGGAAAGTACGCAGGTTCGGGTTTTGGGAACAGAATTTAATTTCAAATCAGCATCGGGAGCCAACGAAGTAACACTTGTTGTAACCGAAGGGAAAGTCCGGTTTTCGTACAAAAATAAAGGAAACGTTGCTTTACTGAAAGGCGAAAAAGGCGTGATTCACAAATCATTATCGAAAGTTGAAAAGCAAATTAACACCGATAAAAATTTTATGGCTTGGAAAACCGGCAAATTTGAGTTTGAAAACACACCTTTGCCCGATGCATTAAACAGTTTATCAATGTTTTACAATATTACTTTCGATATTCAAAAAAGTTCTTTGAAAACGTATTTATTAAGCACGAAATTAGACAGCTTGTCGGAATCGGATTTAATTTCCGTTTTGCAGCTTACTTTGGGTGAAGATTTTGAAAAGATTGATAATGTGTATGTTTTGAAATAATTGACAATTGATAATGGATAATTGACAATTAAAAAGAATGATTTTGAACGATAAAAAAATAATACATCTTTTCGGTTTGCTTGTTTTTTTCGGACTGTTAAATATTTACAGCATTGATTTTTGCTTTTCGCAAAATATTTTGTCTAAACAGCTAACAATTGAATATAAAAATACGAGCATCGAAGCCATTTTAAAACAGATTCAAACAAATTATGCCGTGAATTTTTCGTACAGTAAAACATTAATCGATGTAAACGTAAAAATATCAATAAAAGCAGAAAATGAAACTCTTAACAAAATTCTCGAAAAAATTTTTGAAAACCGTAATGTTTTGTTCGTCGAAAAAGCAAACATCATTATTTTACAGCCAAAGCCGCAAAATATTGATAAATTGATATTTAAAGGTCAAATTTGCGATGATGAGGACAAACCGTTGGCGTATGCGGCAATTATGTTCAAACAAAGCGGAAAAGGCGTAATTACTGATATTAACGGAAATTTTAAAGTTCATTTAAAGAAATCGGATTTGCATGATACGCTGATTATTTCATCGCTCGGTTTTGAGAAAAAAACTGTAATAATTTCAAACATCAAAAACAACAGTTCGATTAAAATATTGTTGCTGAAAAAAATGATTGTACTCGATGAAATAAAAATCACAAATAAAAAATTCAAAAATAAAACAAAAGGAAATGACGGATTTTTCTCGCTTGGCTCAATTTATATCGATACACACGGACAGCAGAACGTTCTTTTTATTGAAAATGAGGGAAATATGAAAGGCAAAATATCAGCCGTAAATTATTATCTTTCTAAAAACGGAAATACCGCAGCTCCTTTCCGCGTTCGGTTGTACGAACTCGATTCGATAAGCGGAAAACCGGGAAAAGATTTACTTTCGGAAATGATTGTGGCAAAACCGAATGTGAAAAGTGGTTGGTTTTCGGTAAATATTTCGGAATACAATATTCAAATTCCGCCGAACGGATTTTTTGCAGGAATTGAAGGACTTTATCCGGGAAAAAATCCAAATCAGAATGTTTCCGACAGCGACGAAAACGAAAATAATTCACGGAACGAAACACCGAACACAATCAGTTACGGGCAACAATTGGGTTACTCGCGTGCAAAAGGTAAAAATACGTGGCATTATTCGATGGCAAATACTTGGTTTCAGTTGGAAAAAAACAATTATAATATTATGATTTCAGTAGATTTAAAAATAAGTAAATAATTGACAATTGATAATTGATAATTTTGTTTGCGTTTATATTAAAAAACAATTTGTAATTAAATAAAAATGGATAAGATAATTCAACACAAAAAACATAAATATTTGAAATTTAGTTTGATACAAATTATTTTGTTTGTTATTCCGATATTTTCGGCAACAACAACATATTCGCAATGCGATGAAAAATTGGTAGAAAAAGCCATTAAAAATGCAGGAACAAATACATTGTTTGTCAGAGAATTTAAGCTGAAAAGCGAGAAGAAAAAATCGAAACTTTTTCGGAGCACGGCAAATTTTGAAATACGCCTGAACGAGAGTTATTTATATCATTTTAATATCGAAAATTCTGCGGAAACCGAAAGTATTTCGATTTTACAATTATTCGACGAAAACCTTTTACTTGGAACAACTTACAACACCGAAAAACACACAAACGAAAAATCTTTCGATTTTTATTGCGAAGAAAGCAAAAATTACGAAATAAGCATGTCGTTTAAAGATAATATCAGCGGCTGTGCAGTTGGAGTTTTATCTATTGTTTTAAGCGATTCGCTCGATTTGGAGCAATTAAAAAACGATTTGCAACCCGATAATATCTTTTACACCGGAATAGACAATTACATTTCCATTGCAACAGATGTTGCCCACGTGAAACTTAAAGCAAGCATTTCGGCGGGAACAATAGAAGAAGAAAACGGATTTTACAAAATACGAGTTGAAGAGCCGGGAAAGGTAACTGTTAAAGTAGAATCTACCGACAGTTTGGGAAGAATTGTAGAGTCCATAACAACAGAATTTACGGTAAAAGAATCGCTTCCGAACATCAGTTTATGCGGAAAATCGGGCGGAATAATTCAAAAAAATGAATTTAATTTCGGCAATCTGAAATTGGAATTGGAAAATATTCCCGAAAATACCTCTTTTTCAATTGCGGCATTTACGGTTTCGCGTAAATTATTTGAAACAGGACAAAGTTCACAAGCAACTGAAAAACTGGATTATCGCCAATTAAGTTTGTTGAAAAGCTTGAACAGCGGCGATTCATTTTTTATCAAAGACATAATCATTCAAAACGATAAGGGATTGAAATATAAATTAGAACCAATCGGATTTATTGTTGAATAAACAACTAATCGACACAAAATTTAAAATTAGTAATTCCATTAATTGTTGTTTCTGCCTACTTCTAAAAAAGAAACAATTATTGTCTAATTATTTAATTTTAAAAAAGATGAAACATTTAACTATCATTTTGGCGATATTCATTATCGCATTCGCAGGGCGTGTAAATGCTCAGCAAACAGTTACGGGAACAGTAACCGCCGCAGAAGACGGTTCGGCAATGCCCGGAGTAAATATCGTTGCAAAAGGAACAACTGTCGGAACCATGACAAACGACAGCGGAACTTATTCAATCAATGTTCCTCAAAATGCAACAACACTCATTTTTTCGTTCATCGGAATGCAAACAGTAGAAATGCCGATTAACGGAAGTGTTGTAGATGTTGTTATGAAAACAGAAGAAAACGCACTCGAAGATGTTGTGGTAACTGCTATGGGAATCAGCCGACAAAAGAAAGCTATGGGTTATTCGGTGCAAGCTGTTAAAGGCTGGTTCAGCAAAAATTCAACGCAAGAAAACAATCCACCTGTTTACCTCAACCCAAGCACCGAAGAATACGACAAAATTCGAGAAAACGGATTTCGTCCGGTAAAAAACGAACCATTATCAACTTTTTCGATTGATGTGGACAGAGCCTCATATTCAAACATGAGAAGATATTTGAACGCCGGACAAAAAGTACCTTCCGATGCCGTGAAAATTGAAGAAATGATAAATTACTTCGATTACGATTACGAACAACCGACCGGCGACAATCCGTATTCAATCATCACAACCTACGCCGATTGTCCGTGGAACAGCGATAATAAACTGTTGCATGTGGCTTTGCAGGGAAAACGCATCAATTCCGACGATTTGCCGCCAAGCAATGTTGTGTTTTTGTTAGACGTTTCCGGTTCTATGGACGAAGCAACAAAACTTCCGCTGGTTGTGGCAAGTTTGAAGCTTTTGGTAAAAAATCTGACGAAAAAAGACAAGATTTCAATCGTAGTTTATGCCGGAGCAGCCGGAATGGTTTTGCCACCGACTTCGGGAAACGAAAAAACAAAAATTTTTGAAGCTCTCGATAATTTGAGTGCCGGAGGAAGTACTGCGGGCGGAGCGGGCATTGAATTGGCATACAAAACAGCCAAGGAGAATTTTATCGAAAACGGCAACAACCGCATTGTTCTTTGCACCGACGGCGATTTCAACGTTGGTGTTACAAGCAACAGCACACTCGAAGATATTATCGCCGAAAAACGAAAAACCGGAATTTACTTAACTTGTCTTGGTTTCGGAATGGGAAATTACAAAGACAATCGCATTGAAATGCTTGCCGACAAAGGAAACGGAAATTATGCCTATATCGATAATATTCAGGAATCGAACAAAACTCTTGTGAAAGAATTCGGCGGGACAATGTTCACGATTGCCAAAGACGTAAAAATACAGGTAGAGTTCAATCCGTCGGTTGTACAGGCTTATCGTTTAATTGGTTACGAAAACCGTTTGCTGAATAACGAAGATTTTGTTGATGATAAAAAAGATGCGGGCGAAATGGGTGCCGGGCACACGGTTACTGTTTTATACGAAATAATTCCGGTTGGCGTTGAAAGCAAATTTCTCAAAGATATTGGTGATTTGAAATATCAAAACACTAAAATAACAGAAAACATATCGGAAATCGCAACCATCAAAACCCGATACAAATCACCAAAAGATTCAACGAGTATCGAATTTAATAAACCTGTTGAAAATAAGGCATTGCCGTTTTCTGATGCTAACGAAAACTTCCGATTTTCAACTTCCGTGGCAATGTTCGGAATGATTTTAAGGGAATCGGAATTTAAACAAAATTCGAGTTACGAGCAAGTATTGCAAATTGCCAAAAATTCAAAAGGTGATGATAATGAGAATTATCGATCGGAATTTGTGCAGTTGGTTAAAACAGCCAAATCAATTTCGGAATAAGCATTGTTTTAGAAAATAAAAAAATGGCTAATTGTTAATAAAATAACATTTAGCCATTTCTTAACTAATTTATTTCGATGTTGCACAATGAAGTTATACGACTAAAAATATCAGTTTCTCAACGATTTAAGGTTTGTTAAAGCTTCGGGAACAAATTGATGCAGATTTCCGACAATAGAACAATTTTCCAATAAGTCGCAATCGGCGCAGGTTTCAAAATTTCTCGAAGCCACACAGTTCCGTATTTCGCATTCGACACAATGCCCAAGTTTAACCCCTGCTTCTCGACAACCCGTACAATTAATCATTTCTGCTGTTAAATTCGGCGAATTGTGTTGCACTTTCCATTTTTCGGCAGTTTTCGCTCGCAATTCATTATCGTTTGCCATTGTGGCAATTCGTGCATCGCAGGTCGCACAGTCCAAACCGCAACAAGATATTAATTTTTCCATATTGGTTAATTTTTAAATGGTTTTAACAAATGTATAAATTTTCGGTATTGAAATAAAAGTTTTTTAATTTATGTTTCCGAATTTTCAAGTAAATCCGATATTTCAGTTTTCAATAATGGAAGGTGATTGATGATTATTGCCCAAAGATTGGCATCATCGATGGAATCATAAGCGTGTATTAATCTGTTTCTGAGACCGACAATTTTTTTTGCAGATGTTATTTCAATTTCAGGACTGATTTTCAGTATTTTATTTACTGCTTCGCCGATGATTTCAAAATTTCTTTCGGTAGCCTGTTTTATGGTTCTGTTTTTCTGAAATTCTTCAAACAATCTTTTTTCGCCCAAATCTTGTTCAATATTGTCGATGGAAATTTTAATATCTTCTAAATATTTTAATATCAACTCATTCATAAATCGTAAATTTGGTTTTGTTGATATTTTGAATAAAATACTTATTTTTCAAACTTCCTATTGTTACAATATCAACTTTTCTCGATAATATTTCCGGTAATATTTCATCAAGTTGCCAATATAATTCTCCGCGTTCAACCGGCGAAAGTTTTTCGTCAAATTCAACGAGCATATCAATATCACTTTGATTATTAAAGTTTTCGGTTAAAACTGAACCGAACAAATAAAGTTTTGAGACTTTATGTTTTTTGCATGTTTCGGCCAGAATCGGAATTTTTTCTAATATTTGCTGATTAATTTGCATTGATATCAGTTTAGATATGAGCAAATATACATAAAATTTTGTTTAAAGAAATCTTGGCAGATT
>DYMH01000092.1:0-7472 GCA_020721645.1 Draconibacterium orientale | reverse complement strand
TCCCGATCGCTGAGTTTCAACATCAATATTTGTTCTTCCGATAATTTTACGGTTTCATTTTGCGGCGAACCTGTTTCGACCAATTGATATAAAGCCGATAAATAATCTTTGTTCGAAATTGTAAGCAATTTGTCTATGATTCCGTTTCGTATGCGATCGATTGAAGTCATGGTGCGTTTTTGAGAACTTAAAGTTACGAAATTTTTATCGATTGGCAAAGTTTAATCCTGCAAAAAGCCAACATATTGATTTTCATTTCAACAATCAAAAATAAACAAATTGGCGAAGTTTTGAATTGAAAATGAAAGAGTGGTTTTGTTTCGGCTGTTTGATGACTTACGGTAGTTGGATGTTGTTGGAATGGATTTAAAATTAGTAGCTTATATAATTTTTTCCAATACATTCTTTAAAATTTCTCTTACTTGCTTAAAATTTTTATCATCCATGAATTTAAATAGCCGAACTTTAAATTCAACATCTAATTCATTCTTTTGTTTTTCTGGATATCGACTTTTTTTTTCTTTAAATTTTTCCCATTTTTCTACAATCTGCTCATATTCCAAAAATATTGATTTTCGGTCTAAGTGAAATATTGAACATCTATGTGATTCGTCATTTCTGATTTCCCTAAGAAACGTTATTTCTTTATTGTAGTATATTCCTTTATCAAAATAGTGCTCTTTCTCAAACAAATACACAAGTAGATTAATGTCAAAATCTCTAATTTTCCTAAATCCAGAGATCTTATCTAAAGATTTCCATTTATTTTTGAAAGCAGGATTGTTATCGAGCATGAACAATTTTAAATCTTCAATATTTGGAAATCTTTTCCAAAAGTAATAATTTAATAAGTTTTCAATTTGGAGAAATGCTGAAGTACAAAACGAGAGAAATTTATCATCAGGAGAATGAATATTATCTAATAAAATCAATTCCATTTTTCGATTATCCTTAACCAATTTATCTCTAACACCTTTATGTGCAATCCTATTATAATCAAGTCTGTTATAGAGATATTCATATTTCAATTTTAATTTTAAATAAATAGAAGATTCTTTTCCTTTTATCGAACCTATAAAATCAATATGACCTCGTAAAGCATTTTTGAAATTAATATTTTGTTCAATTTTCTTTTTGTGAATTACATATTTAGATTGCGCATAATCTGCTCCTCGTTTATCCCAATTGTTCAACATTGCTCGCACTGATTGAAGATATTCTCTTTTAACATTTACTTTTTGATTAACAACAAGACCTGTAACTTCTTGCCTTGCCGTAGAATTTCTTATTCTCGTTTTTTGCGGATTTACTTTGAAATTTTCTTGTTCAATAATTTGTGTAATTTCTTGAATGAATTTATCATTAAAAATATCTACATTGCAAGAAAATGTTAAATCATCCGCATAACGTGAATATCTAACTCTTTCTTGAAAGCAAAATTTTGTTAACTTCCTATCTAATTTTTGTGTTACAATATTAGATATTATTGGAGATGTAGGTGCTCCTTGGGGTAAATAATTCTTATATGTTACAATATTAGCAATTACGAATGCGATTCTTTCGTTTTCATTAGAAAGATTAAAAGGATTCAATTCAAGAACAGTTTTGACTCTTCTAAATTCAATAGATGGAAAAAAGTCTTTCAAATCAAGATTTAAAACAAATTGTTTATTTGTATGAGGTTTTGCATTTCTTAATATATTTCTTCCGTCAAGAAACCCATTAGAATTATAATTCGCATAATCACTGAAAATAATTTGAAATAATTTACTTAAAAGAAATTGAACTCTTTTTAGATAAGCATCTGGTGCATTAATCTTTCGCTTTGTTCCATTTTTTTTTGAAATATAATATTGTTTATATCTCTTATCTTTGGAAATTGAAAGGTAATTAATGTCTCTTGCCGTAATTTGTTTTTGCGGAGTTGTAGACGGTTGTTTTTCGAAGTGTTCTATTTTATTGAGAAGTATAGCTAATTGTCTAATACTCTTGATTTTTAAATATTTGTCTTTTATATAATCTATATCTGATTTCAACATAAAAAGAGGGTATCTGAAACATTCTCTTATGTATGAACAAAATTTTAAAAAAGTTCAAACATAATCAATTAAAACTGATTCATAAAAGCTATTTAAGTTTGAAGTGAGAATTAAAATAAAAAAACTTTAATATCAACTTTAATTAAATAAATAGTAACATTTATTATAAACAATAGCAAAAAGTTGAATTTCAAGAGATTCATCTATATCCTAACTTCAGTATTTACATTACGATTCGCAATGCATAATCAATGTTCAGATACCCTACATTTTTAACAAATCTTATAAGTTTAATAATTTATAATTACTATATTTGATAATATCTTAATGTTTGTATTTTTTGTTGCAAATATATAATAATTGTCTCCATAAACAAAACTCTGCTTTCACAGAGTTTTATTGTAATTATTTAAGCAACATCAAAAAATCATTTCTTCTTCTTTTTCTTATCTTCCGAAACAATGTCGATAATTTCTTTCAAACGTTTCGGTCCGGCGTTGACGACTTCCGGCGTTGAGCCATCGGCAAAGAGTTTGAAATTTTCGATGTATCGAGCAGCCAAAGCATCGTATTTTTGCCAATATTCGTCTTTGTTGCCCCAAGCGTTTTCGGGAATAAATACATCTTCCGGAACGTTGGGACAGGTGAGAGGCACTTCAAACCCGAACAATTTGTCGGTTCTGAACTCAACATTGTCCAAAGCTCCGTTCAACACGGCATTGAGCATATTTCTTGTGTGTCGAATACTGATACGTTTCCCTACTCCGAATTTTCCGCCTACCCAGCCTGTGTTTACGAGCCAAACTTTTGAACCGTGCGATTCTATTTTTCGACGCAATAAATCGGCATAGAAAAACGGGTGATGAACCATAAACGGTGCACCAAAACAAGCACTGAACGTAATTTCGGGCTCAATTCCGAGTCCCATTTCCGTGCCGCCGATTTTCGAGGTGTAACCGCTGATAAAATGAAACATCGCTTGGTTGATATCCAAACGTGCGATGGGAGGCAAAACGCCTTGTGCGTCGGCTGTTAAAAATATCACATTTTTGGGGTGATGATTTACAAATTTTTCGGGTACCGAATTTGGAATAAATTCCAAAGGATACGAAATTCGGGTGTTTTCGGTCAATCTGTCGTCGTCCAAATCAATGCGGCGAGATGTGGGGTCGTAAACCACATTTTCCAAAATCGAACCGTAACGGTGTGTACATTCAAAAATTTCGGGTTCTGCTTCTGCTGACAATCGAATGACTTTGGCATAACAACCGGCTTCGAAATTGAAAATTCCGTTGTCGCTCCAACCGTGTTCGTCGTCGCCGATAAGGCTTCGTTCCGGGTCTGCGGAAAGCGTGGTTTTTCCGGTTCCCGACAAGCCGAAAAACAGTGCGACATCGCCCTTTTTGCCTACGTTTGCCGAACAGTGCATTGCCATTACGCCTTGCAGCGGCTTCAAATAATTCATCACCGAAAAAATCGTCTTTTTAACTTCGCCTGCATACATGGTGTTTGCAACAATTGCTAATCTACGAGAAAAATCAATAATAACTCCTGTTTCAGTAAGAGTTCCATCAATTCTTGGGTCGAGTTTGAATTTTGGCGAGGCAATCAATGTAAATTCCGGAATGTGATTTCGATATTCTTCGCGAGTTCGGGGTTTCATAAACATATTTCGTGCAAACAGACTTTGCCAAGCCGTGTCGGTGATAATGCGAATTGGCAATGCAAATTCGGGGTCGGCACCAACGTATAAATCTTGTACAAACAATTCATCGCCTTGCAAAAATGCTTGAATCCGACTGAAAATTCCCGAAAATTTTTCGGCATCAAGCGGGCGGTTGTATTCGCCCCAATCTACGTTGTCGCAACTCGTGGGTTCGTTTACAATGTATTTGTCGTTGGCGGCACGGGCTGTCCATTTGCCGGTGTGTACAACGAGCGAACCGCCTGTCATCATTCGGGTTTCGCCTCTGAAAATGGATTCTTCGTACAAAGCCGGTTCGGGCAAATTCCAGAAAACACGTTCCAGATGCACCAATCCGATGTTGGCTAATTTAAAATCCGCAGCCAAATCGCCCGCATTTTTTTGTGCGGGAGTTTCAAACTTTAAATATTTTGCCATACCCAGTCCCTCACTAATTTACGTTCTCCGATATACAATTCGTTGGGCGAATTGGGGTCGAGAGCCCATTTGATGCGTTCAATTCCCTGCGTAATCTCTTTTATTGTTGTATTATAAGATAGTCGTAAATATCCTTCCATACCAAATTCTATTCCCGGAACAACTGTAACCCGCACTTTTTCGAGCAGAAAATTGGCTAATTTGATTGAATCTTTTTCGTATGCACTGAAATCGGCGAACATGTAAAAAGTTCCGTCTGGTTTTGTAACTTTCACGCCGTCAAAGGCTTTCAGGCGTGCATACATGATATTTCGGTTGTTTTCCAAAGTTTGTCGCAAGGCATCGACACTCGATTGTACACCGTTCAAAGCTCCTGCTGCTGCGGCTTGCAGAATAGGAGACGGAGCCGAATTGGTGTGTGCTTGCAAATTGGTCATCACTTCAATTATCTGTGTGTTTGCGACAGCCCAACCGATACGGAAACCGGTCATGGCATACAATTTCGAAACTCCGTTGATGACGATGATTTTGGAATTATTATCGTAATTTTTTGCAAAATCGAAAACGCTGTACGGTTTCTTCCCGTCGAACAACAAACGATGATAAATATCGTCCATAATCAAATAGATGCCTTTCTTTTCGCAAAATTCAACGATTTCGGCAATAAATTCGGGCGGATAATAAGCACCTGTCGGATTGTTCGGACTGTTGATAATCATCGCTTTGGTGTACGATGTAACTCGTTTTTCAATGTCTTTCAGTCGCGGATAAAAACCGCCGTCTTCGGCATAAACAGGCACGCCGACTGCTCCAATCATCTTTGCCATTTCCTGATAACTCACCCAATACGGTGCAGGATACAGAATTTCTTCCTGCGGATTGAGAATTGCCTGCATTGCGAAAAACAAAGCCTGTTTTGCACCTACCGAAACCAAAACTTGCTCGGGTTGCGGGCGAACGTGATAAAATTCTTCGGTGTAGCGAATGACGGCTTGTTTTGCCTCCACCGTTCCATCGGGCGGAGAATAGCGAACTTCTGCATTGTTCAACATTGCCGCTGCTCGTGTAATGGCATCGAGCGGGGCTTTTCCTCTGGGTTCGCCGCCACCGAGATGGATAATGGGCTCGCCTTTGGCTTTCAAAATAGCTGCCGTTTCATTGAGTTTCAGCGTTGCCGACTGTTTCAACGAACGTCCGATTAGACTTAATGACATATTAAATGTAATTAGGAATTAGGAATTAAGAATTAGAAATCAGTACTGTGAATTGTTGCTGATTTTGAGTGTAAATATGAGAAATTATTTTGTATCTAAAATTATGTTTAATGACAGATTTTTATTTTTTTTATTTTTTCGGTAACGTTTTCGATAGGCTTTTAGATGTATAAAGGAAATTTAATTTTTGAAATATTTCGATTCAG
This sequence comes from Draconibacterium orientale, assembly GCA_020721645.1. Lineage (GTDB taxonomy): Bacteria > Bacteroidota > Bacteroidia > Bacteroidales > JAADGE01 > DYMH01. The sequence goes on along the minus strand of DYMH01000092.1, from coordinate 1,891 downwards.
TAAATTTTGATTTTTTAGGATGTAACTGAGAAATTGAAATTTTTTGGTACTTTTGAATTAAATTCAAATCAAAAGAAAAACATAACAGATTTGTAAAATGGAAATTACAGATTTATTGAACACAATTACACAAACACTCGAAAATCTTGAAGTTCCATTCATGCTGACAGGCAGTTTGGCTTTGAACTTATACGCTTTGCCGCGTTCAACACATGTTATTGATATTGTTGTTGAATTTCAAGAAAAACATATTCCGCATTTCAAGGAATCAATAAAAAATGATTTCTATTTCAATGAATTAACGATTAAAAATGAAATTAAAAAGTCCGGAATGTTCAACATCATTCATTTGTCGAGTGGTTACAAAGTAGATTTTATTATCCGCAAGGAAAATACGTATGAAATTCAAAAATTCGAAAGAAGAAAAATGTTGAATTATTTGAACACAAAAATTTATGTGATAAGTTTAGAAGACTTAATAATCTCTAAATTGATGTGGATTCAGAAATTGGAAAACGAATTACAAAAGCGTGATATTCAAAATCTTTTAGAAAACCCGAAAACAGACTTGAATTACCTTAAAAATTGGTGTTCAAAATTAAAACTTAACACATTTCAACTTATAAAATATGAATGACACAACTCCCGAAATGCAAAAATTTCAATATGATTTAATCATGAGCAAAACGCCGGAGGAGCGTTTTATTATGGGACTTGAAATGATGGAAAGCGGTAGAAATTTAATGATATCCGGCATAAAATTTCAAAACCCCGAAATTGAAGGCAACGATATTATCACCGAATTGATAAAGAGACAGATTCGTTACGATAAAACATTAGAATGGCTAATTCCGATATTAGAACAAATCAATTCAACCGAATAATCAAATTTTTCCATTAACAATTATCAATTAACAATGACCACTCTACAAGAAAAATTCGCAGCCCTCGAAAAAGTGCTTTACGTTATGGACGAAATCCGCCTGAAATGCCCGTGGGACAAAGAGCAAACGAATGAAACTCTGCGAATGCTTACCATAGAAGAAACTTACGAACTTGCCGAAGCTGTTCTTGAAGGAAAATCTGATTTGATAAAAAAGGAACTCGGCGATTTGTTGCTGCATTTGTTGTTTTATTCTAAAATCGGGCAGGAGCGAGGCGATTTCGATTTCGGTGATGTTATGAACGCAATGGCGGAGAAAATCATTTTTCGACACCCTCATGTTTTCGGAGATGTTTCGGTTGAAAATCAGGAAGAAGTGAAAAAAAACTGGGAAGAATTGAAATTGAAAGAAAAATCGGGCAACGGTTCGGTGTTGGGAGGCGTTCCAAAATCGTTGCCTGCTGTTGTAAAAGCATATCGTTTGCAAGCAAAAGCGCGAGGCGTGGGTTTCGATTGGGACAAAAAAGAAGATGTTTGGGACAAAGTTACCGAAGAACTCAACGAACTAAAACACGAAATTGCAAATTTCGACAAAGAAAAAACCGAAGCCGAATTCGGAGATTTACTGTTTTCTGTTATCAACGCCGCACGAATGTACGATATCGACCCGGAATTGGCACTCGAACGCACAAATCAAAAATTTATTTATCGATTTAATTATCTCGAAAGCGAAACCCGAAAAAAAGGTATCAACCTAAAAGACATGACTTTGCAGGAAATGGACGTGTATTGGAATGAGGCAAAAAGGATAAAAAGTTAAGAAGATAAACTTTTTCTATTTGGAATTATTCTAAATAATTTAACTTTGTTTCAAATTAACAAAGCAAATTATGAAATCCGATAATTCCCAAAATCATACAAATCGCCTGATTCACGAAAGCAGTCCGTATCTATTGCAACACGCTCATAATCCGGTCAATTGGTTTGCGTGGAGCGAAGAAGCTCTCG
>DYMH01000091.1 GCA_020721645.1 Draconibacterium orientale | reverse complement strand
AGCAATATTTTCATGCTTTTGGTGTGAGAACTTGCTCTCATGGGCGTTTCATCTGCAAATAAATTTATAAAATGTTTATTTTCATTTTTTTGTGTGTATCCGCTTAGCACTTTTGAAGTGCTTAGCGGTTTCATGTTTTTATTTTGATATTTTGTGCAACAAATAAAAGGGAAAGAATTTAACTTTCCCTTTTTTATTTCAAGAAATTGCTTTCTACTTTCTTCTTTTTACTTTCCACTTTTCAACTAATTCGCCATTTCCGACATAAATTTTATTCTGATTAATCGAATATCTTCTTCCGAATAATCCGAATCTGATAATTCTTCCATGGCTGCCGCCAAATCATCGGTTTCGGCTTCGGCAAAATAGCTGTAAATATCTTGTTGAGTATCTTCTTCCATTACTTCGTTGATGTAGTATGTAATATCAACTTTTGTTCCCGAATTAACAATTACTTCGACTTCGTTAAGTAAATCATTCATTTCCATGCCCTTAGAATTTGCAATGTCATCGAAACTCACTTTTCGGTCGATGCTTTGAATGATATGAACTTTGTTGCCGGATTTATTGACAACCGATTTCATAACCATATCGTTGGGGCGAATGATTTCTTTTTCTTCCACATATCTTTTTATAAGCTCTATAAATTCTTTACCGTATTTATGAGCTTTCCCGGCACCCACGCCCGAAATATTCTGTAATTCATCGAGGCTTATCGGATAGTGTATTGCCATATCTACCAGCGAAGGGTCTTGAAAAATAACAAACGGCGGTACATTTTTCACTTGCGACATTTTCTTTCGCAAACTTTTGAGCATTTTAAACAATTCGTCGTCCGCAGCTGTTGCCACAGCACTCCCATCGCCGCTCAAATCGTCATTTTCCGATGCCTCATAATCATGGTCTTTCGACATTTTGATAGAAAACGGTTCGTTACGATATTTTAAGCCTTCTTCGGTGAATTTGAGCAATCCGTAATTTTCTATATCTTTTATCAAAAATTTATAAATTAATGCCTGTCGAATCACGGCATTCCAATAGCGAACATCGTATTCGCTGCCGGAACCGAATATTTTGAGTTTGTGATGTTTATACGATTTTACGGCTGCCGTATCTTTACCCGACAGTATTTCGGCTATGTGTTCGCCTTTGTATCGTTCTTTTACTACATCAACTGCATTCAGCACTTGCAGTATAGCGTCTTGTGCTTCAAATTTAGGTTTCGGATTTAAACAATTATCGCAATTTCCGCAGGGTTCGGCTAAGGTTTCGCCGAAATAGTTGAGCAACATTTTTGGGCGACACACCGATGATTCGGCATAGGAAACGGTTTCGAGTAAAAGTTGCCGCCCGATTTCCTGTTCGGCTACCGGCTTGCCTTGCATAAATTTTTCGAGTTTTTGAATATCGGCATAACTGTAAAATGTAATGCACCGACCTTCGCCGCCGTCTCGTCCGGCACGCCCGGTTTCTTGATAGTAGCCTTCGAGACTTTTCGGAATATCATAGTGAATCACAAATCGAACATCGGGCTTATCGATTCCCATACCGAATGCGATGGTTGCTACAATGACATCAACATCTTCCATCAAAAATTTATCCTGATTGGCAGAACGTGTTGCCGAATCCATTCCGGCGTGATATGCTAAGGCTTTGATGTCGTTCACGATAAGCATTTCGGCAAGCTCTTCTACTTTTTTTCGGCTCAGGCAATAGATAATGCCTGATTTTCCGGTATTTTCTTTGATAAAACGAATGATTTGTTTTTCGGGATTGACTTTTGCTCGAACTTCGTAATAGAGATTTTGACGAAAAAACGAGGCTTTAAAAACCTGAGCGTCTAAGATTCCGAGATTTTTTTGAATGTCGTTTTGCACTTTTGGGGTTGCCGTAGCTGTGAGAGCGATTATCGGAGCACGACCGATTTCGTCGATTATCGGACGAATTCTTCGGTATTCGGGGCGAAAATCGTGCCCCCATTCTGAAATACAGTGAGCTTCGTCGATGGCGTAGAACGAAATCTTGACATTTTTCAGAAATTCTACATTTTCTTCTTTGGTCAAAGATTCAGGTGCCACATACAAAAGCCTGGTTTTTTGTGCCAGCACATCTTCGCGAACTTGTGCAATTTGAGGTTTGGTGAGCGATGAATTGAGAAAATGTGCAACACCTTCTTCCATACTGAAACTTCGCATGGCATCGACTTGATTTTTCATCAATGCAATCAGAGGTGAAATAACTATCGCCGTTCCATCGAGAATCAACGACGGAAGTTGAAATGTAAGTGATTTTCCGCCGCCTGTCGGCATGAGGACAAAGGAATCTTTGCCGTCGAGAACATTTTGGATTATTTCTTCCTGCTCTCCTTTAAATTGTTCAAAACCAAAGTATTTTTGAAGTACTGCCTTAATTTTTTCGTTGATAACTCGATTCATAATTTTTTCTGCACAAATATTGACTAAATTTTTGAAATATTAATCTTTAAAGTTAAAACCTTTTTTGTTTATTCAAACTAAAATATTAAAAATTCATTTCTTTTATTCTTACTTTTTGGAATAAAGTTTGCGAATTTAATAAACCTGCGAAATATATTGAATATATTTGTCGAAATTTTTTTGCAGGGTTTTAACACACTTTTTTCAAGATGTGTTCTGCTTTGTTTGAATTTTTAAATCCTCTTATTAAAAAATATAAAAATAAAATTCATTGAATACCTACGAACAAATCAGAAAGACGGCTCTGCTGACAATTGAAACAGAATATGCCGCTGTGAGAAAATTATCGGATTTTATCGACCGGGATTTTATTGAGAGTGTTAATTTAATCCTTCAAAGCAAAGGACGTGTTATTGTAACGGGAATTGGGAAAAGTGCCATTATTGCTCAAAAATTAGTTGCCACACTCAATTCTACCGGCACTCCGGCTATTTTCATGCACGCTGCCGATGCCATTCATGGTGATTTGGGCATGATTTTGCCCGATGATATTGTAATATGTGCCTCAAAAAGCGGAAACACTCCGGAAATTAAAGTTCTTGTGCCTCTGGTAAAAAATTTCGGCAATAAATTGATTGCTTTGGTGTCGAATGTCGATTCGTATCTGGCTAAAAATGCCGATTTCATTATCCGTTCGACTGTCGACAAAGAAGCCTGTCCGAATAATTTGGCTCCCACTTCGAGCACTACAGCACAACTTGTGATGAGCGATGCCTTGGCGGTTTGTCTTTTGGATTGTCGCAGTTTTTCGCACAACGATTTTGCAAAGTTTCACCCGGGAGGGGCTTTGGGAAAACAATTGTACCTGCGTGTCGAAGATTTATATCGACAAAACGAGTCGCCGAAAGTATTGTTGAATGATGATGTAAATGCTGCGATACTCGAAATAACCTCAAAACGTTTGGGGGCAACCGCTGTATTGGATTCGGAAGGAAAATTGGCAGGCATCATTACCGATGGAGATTTGCGGCGTATGTTGCAAAAAGGCTTGAAACCGGAGAAAACAACAGCGGAACAAATTATGTCTGGAAATCCAAAAACTGTCAGTCCCGAATTACTTGCAGTAAATGCTTTTGATTTGATGAAAAAAAATAATATTACCCAATTGGTCGTTGCAGAAAATAATATTTATCTGGGAATCATTCATTTACATGATATTTTGAGAGAGGGGATTGTTTGAAAAATTTGAGCATGAATAAGGTTGTTTGTTGAAACTGAAAAATATTTTACACAACAAAAACATTTGTACTTAAAAATTCATTAAATTTGGATACAATTGTATTGAGTTAATCAACTAAATCGTATCCCAATGAAAATCAAAACGATTATTTTAGGCATTTTTACATTATTCTTCTTTTTAAATGCTTGCTTTAGGTCAAATCCGGAAAAAAAGAACACCGATGATTCATTAAAATCCGGTAACACTATCGGAGAAAATCTGCCGCTCATGCCCGGTATTTCAACTAAAACTACACTTTATACTGTTAACGCAAATGAAGATAATGAAATTAACACCGAAAAGGGGTCCAAAATTAAGATACTGAAAGGGACTTTTGTTGATGAAAACGGGAAAGATATTACCGAAATTATTTCTTTGAGCTACAAAGAAATACGTACGGCTTCAGATATTATTATCAACGGAATTGATATGAAATACGACAGTGCCGAAATCTCATACGATTTTCAAACCGGCGGCATGTTTGAAGTAACAGCTGTTTGCAACAAAAAACCTGTTTTTATTAAAGCCGGAAAAAGCTTTGAAGTCTCTTTCGTTTCCAACTCTCGGGGAAATTTCAGTTTTTACAGCTACTCGAACAATAATTGGACCTACAAAGGCGAGTCCAAATCCGAACCTTTGCTTGAAAACAGAACATCGAAACTCAATTTTGAATTGCTAAAACCTACAAAATCCGACCCGGCAAACGATCTTATTATCGACATCAAAAATCCGTACAAAAACATTCCGGAATTGAGCATTTACAAACGAATTTTATGGAAATATGCAGGTAGCCAAAATTATTCGGAAGTGAAAGAGCTACTGAAAAAACAAATCAGCACGCCGGAATTGCAACAAACCAATGAAATCGGAAAATATACATTGAAATTTACAACAGGAAAAATAAAAAATGAACTGTTAATCAGTCCGGTTTTCGGTGCAAAAGATTATACCCAAGCCATGAATCAATACAATACGATGACTGTTGCAAACAACGGAACGGTCGAATATCTAAGGAAAACAACTGTCAGCGAATTGGGATTGATGAATTACGACAGAATATACCATCGCCCGGAAGCTGTTCCGATTTTTGCAAATTTTGAAATAATTGACAACGGAAAATCATACGATACACAAAATTTACCCATTTTTCATATCACCAGAGATGATGATGTTATCGTTAAACATAACAATAAACAAGAGTTATACTTTTCCCGTCAATTAAAAAATAAAATCATCGCAATACTTCCCGATAATCGTGTTGCGATTTTAAACTCCAATGATTTTCTTGCATCAGTTAAGTCGGCTAAAACCAAAAGTACGGTAATGTTTACACTAAAAATTTCCGAAAATCAAATCAAAACATCTGACGATTTGGATAAAATCATTTCCAAGCTCTAAACCGTTTTTTTTGTGCAAATATCATTCTATTTTGATTAATTCTGCGTTCAAAATACTAAATTTCGGTAACATTTTGATATTGATTTTTATTTTGAAAATCAATACAACATGTTTCTCACAAAATAGCTTGTTTATTACCTATTCGACCGGAAAATACGGCGTGATTGATACTTCTTTGACGCAAATTCTGCCCGAAATCTACGATAAAATTGAGATTTTCGACTCGTATTTTATCAGTGCTCAAAAAGATACTTTTTTTCTGTTATTTGATGCCCGAGGAAAACAAATCGGAACAAAAAAATACGACAGTTTGCTCTTCGACAAATCTAAATTAATCATCACAAAAAAAAATAATTTGTATGGTGTAATAAATTTGGACCAAACATGCCTTTTGAACGAAAAATACGAGGAAATAAAGACTTTCGATGAAAAATCAATCCGACTGAAACTCGAAAGCAAATATTGTCTGTTCTTTATTAAAACAGCAGCATATTCGGAATTTTTCGATAATATTTTAAATCCGGCTCCTCATATTTTTTTATATATAAACGATTTAAAAACATCACTTTTTGATTCGGAAAATCAATTTCAATCGGCATTTTTTAAAAATATCGACAAAAAAAATCCGACTTTGTATTTTCTCAGCACGCCGGATACCGTTTTTGTTTACGAAATGTGGGTAAAAGCGAAAATTGAAAAATTAGCCTCTAATTATTACTACGAGGATAATTATTTGTATGCTTATAAAACAAAAACCCGGCTGAATATCCATCGAATTTCAGACCACGCAACGGCAGAAATAGAGGCTGACAGTATCAATAAATCATTTGACATTCAGAATAAAACGGGCGGCATTTCGTCTTTTCTAAACAAGGAAGATGATAAACAGTTTTGGATTTTTTATTTAAACTGGAAATGCGGTTTAACAGACCAAAATTTGAAAATTATTTTGCCCGCCGATTACGATTTAATAAACCAAAAAGATGATGATATTCAGATTTGGAAAAATTCAAAAACAGGTTTATCGGACAAAAACGGACATGAAAAATTACCGCTGATTTACGATGATTTTATCGACCAAGGCGATTATTATTATATCCTAAAAAACAATCGTTACGGGATTTTTCAAAACGGGAAAGAACGCATTCCGCCAATCTACGAAAGGCTTTTTCAGCATACACCGGAGCATTTTTCTTTTCTCAAAAACGGACAATTCGGATTAATCAACCGCAATGGTAAAGTGTTGATTCAAGCCCAATACGATGAAATATTGCATGGCATAAAATCGCTCGTTTTTCGGAAAAAGAATCAATATGGCATTGCCGATTTTTCGGGTAAAACACTGGTCGATGCCCAATTCGATAAAATTTCGGTTCTCAATTCCGATTATTATCGTGTCGGCAAATCAAAAAAATACGGCATCGTACGTTTCGATGGGCAAGGTGTTGCGAAGCCTGCTTATTTTTCGATAAAATCAACCGAATGCCCAACGATTTTTTCGGTCGAAGGTTTTCGCTATAAAAATGTCCTTGTAAGGGGATTGAATGAAACACAGAAGATTCACGTTGTGGGTTATATCAACAGTTTTGGCGAAATATTACTCGACACACTGTTTTATCCCGAAAAAATTGACACCGATTTTTCGGCAGGCTACCTAAAAGCAGCACAAGACAGCGGTGTTTTAATTGTTAGTTTTGATGTAAAAGGAAAATTGATTGAAAAAACAAAATACGCAAATTATGTTTTTATAAAAAAAGCTCCTTTAAGCTCGAAAAAAAATGTTTGGCTCAAAAAAGACGAACTTTGGGGTTTATATACTTATGATAATAAGCAAATTATCCCGAATAGTTTTATGCAAATTGAACAGAATTTTTTGCAAACCGACAGTAAAACTCTTGTTACCGAAATATCGGAATTTGATAATAACAAAAAAATCGGAATAGTCGATGATAAAACGGGAAAATTTGTACTGACACCCGATTTTGATTTCATACTCAACGAAGATTTTAAATGGGCATCGGTTGCTCGTTGTGTAAATTTGGGCAGAAATTTTCGATTAATCACTAAAAATGCCACAGCCAAAGGTGATTTTTATACCTATATCGGCGAATTTAAAAACGGATTTGCCCGATTCTGTCTCGGAGGAAATATCATTTATAAAAAAATACCTAAATACAGTCTCGAAATTCCTATTGCAAACGAGTTTTTAAACAAACAATTTGAAAATTACGGCAGACGAAACAATAAGCATTGCGATGTTGTGATAACAGAAGGGAAATGGGGCGTTATGGACAGCGAAGGGGCACATTCTATCGAAGCCCAATACGATTTTTTACAAGAATTTTACAGCGGCATATTTTTGGCAGAAAAAAAAGGGAAATGGGGCGGAATTTCAGCTTCCGGAGCAGTTAATATTGATTTTAAATTTGACGAATTAAGATACATTGTCGAAAATACAGATTCTCAAACATGGGCAAAAATTCCGTTTTACAAGGCACGAATTAATAATCGTTGGGGTGTTATCGACTCTGCGGGGAATCTAATTATTCAGCCCGAATTTTCTGATATTTTAGTAAAAGTAAACGGTAAAAAAAGATATTTTATAACAATTCGTCAAAGCAAAGAGGTACTTTGCGGTGTGGTAAATTCTGCGGGCAAAATTTTTTTATTTCCCACATTTCCGGTCATCGGAAACTATTCGGAAGGAGTTGCAGCCGTTAAAAGTTTCAAATCTCGATGGGGGTTTATCGACAGCGGCGGTAAAATGATTGTTGATACCGTTTATCGCGAAGTTCGAAATTTCCACGAAGATTTTGCTGCCGTAAAAACCGATGCCGGTTGGAATTTTATCGATAAAAACAATCAATTGCTACTTTCTAATTCTGTTTTGAGGGCAGGCGATTTCAATGGCGGATTGGCTCCTGTCAGGCTGATTATCAAAAAAAGAAAATTTCCGTTCGGTACTAAATTTTATCAACTTGAAGGATTTATTAACACAAAAGGTGAAATAGACATCAATCCAAAGTTTTCGCAAGTCGAAGAATTTGTCGGTTCATCGGCAATCGTAGTTCAAAATCGAAAATTCGGAATGATTGGGCGAAACGGACAATTTACCGTAAAGCCCAATTACGTATCCATCGAACGCAATACTAAAACGGGCAATTACGGGGCTGTCGGACTCGATGGGAATCTCTATTTGATGGTAAAAAACGGTAATAACTTTGTAAAAATCGATTCGATGATTAATTTGGAAGGTTTTTCATCTTTTTTTATATCGAAATTTGAAAAAAAATTTAATGTTGATATTCCACTGAATGATGAAAAAACAGTCGATAACCAAACAACTGAAAATCAATTTAAAAAATTGGTGTTTTCGGAAGGTAAAGCCGTTTACAGAGCTTCCAAACTCTATGGTTTATACGATATTTTGGGCAAACAAATAGCCGAAACTAAATATTTTGAAATTTCATGTGAAAATCACGGAATTTTTGGCTTGAAAAGTATCTCGGAAACTCTCTATATAAAACCCAACTAATGGATATGGCTGCAATTATCGATTCCCGTTCGGACTCCTATGCCATTGAAAGACTTAGGCAACTTTGCGGCAATGTTCTCGAATTTGATTCGCAGAGTGTTACTTATGATTCGATTTCGGGACACCCCGATATTTTTATTTTTCAGGATTATGAGAAATTAATCGTTGCACCCAATGCTCCTGAGAAGCTGTTTGTGTTTTTAAATTCTTTGGCAATTGACTTTCAAAAAGGACATGCTCCGGTTGGAGAAACGCTCGAAAATTCGACACTTTATAATTGTCTGTGTACCAAAAAATATTTTTTTCATAAAAAAAATCATACCGATATTTCGATTTCGGAACATGTTAATGATAAGATATTCATCAACTTACCACAGGCATACACAGCTTGCAGCCTGATTGCTGTCGATGATACGCATTTTATTACATCTGACCGCGGAATTGAAAAAATGCTGACCAAAAGTGGTTTTGAATGTTGTTTTTTTAATCCCGAAGAAATTAGAATTCATGGACATAAACATGGTTTCATTGGTGGAACTGTCGGAATATCCGGTAAAACTATTTTTTTTAATGGAAATCCGGAACGGCATCAAGATGGTAAAAAGATTCTTAAATTTATTGCTGATTGCAGTTTCGACACAATTTTTTTAAGTGATACATACTTATACGATGGCGGACGAATATTTTTTATTCGATAAACCCACAAAAGGAAACTTTTAAGCATTTTTTTCGGTCTGTTTATCAATTATAAAAAAAATTACAAAATAAAAAATCGATTTTTGATGTTTATAATTTGTAAATTTAAAAATTGAAATATTTTAAAAAATAGACAGCCGGCAGGAATTTTGTTTTCATAAACAAAGTAAGACCCAAAGCATACTCACATGATAAAACGAATTATATTTTTAGCAACAGTACTCCTAACAATTCTTGTTTCCGAAATTAAAGCCCAAGAAAATGATTACGGAACCATACAGGTTTTGTATATTTATCGACTGAATGAACAATTATTACTCGCTCTGCAAAATACCGATAATTGGGTTTTAAAAACCTATAATCATGCGTGCCTGTCGCCCGATGCAGGTTTAATTCCCGATACGTTAAACCGTCATTACCGAAAAAAAATACCTTACACATTAAGCATGATACGGAGCTTTGCACCCTCTGCTGAAAAACCGTGCACTCGATTCTATGAGGGAAGCGGAAAAATATGTGATGCCAAAATATATGCCGAAGCCAATAAGGTTTTTGCTCAGGTCGAAAAAATCAATAAATCATTGTCTTACATGATTACTGATGATAAAAACTATATCATTCAATTTAAAGATGGTACGCAAAGTAAACTGCAATTTGAAATTACTGTTGGCGAAGATTTTGTTATCGGGTTGTTTCATGAGGACGAAAAAATTTTTTGGGCAGGAAATCAACAAAGTATCGAAAAAAATAAATCGTGGAAAATGTTCAATCCCAAAGGTGCTTATCCCTACACGATGTCCGATGTAGGCTATTTCAAAGTAAAAACCCGTGTTACTTTCGATTGAGCGTCTTTCATCGTATAAATGGTAAAAAAAAGAAAATGTCTGAAAAGCAATCAACAATCATTCCGAAATACTCAATGATTACTAAGTGTCTTTCAGACTATTTTTTGTTATTTTAATTCGATGCTCGTTTGTCCGATGTCGGTGCCGTCCACAAAAATATTCATTTCATATTTTCCGGGAATCAATTCCATTTCAGAATTCCAAAAGATACAAATTTCTGTATCCATGCCGTTATACTCGACCTGCCGCAAAGAGGAATAAACAATTTCTTTGCCCTCGAAATTGAACATTGCCGATTCTTTGTTGATAAGAATTACACCATCGGGTCCGGCAATTCGTAAATAGACGTTTTTTGTTCCGCGTCCGGCGATTACGTTTTGTCCCAAAGTGAAGCAAACTTGAAATTTTGTGGTTTTTCGAGCACGTGCCGTTGTTTTATCTCTGTTGTTAAGTGCCTGCATATTAATGCCGTATGTTTTTAAAACCGAAGCTTTTTGTATAGTACCGGTCAAACTGTCGCGTTGGGTCTTTATTTCATTTTTTTCTTCTTCCACGGATACAATTTTTTCTTTTGCTTGTTTATTTTCTGCCACTAAGATTTGATTTTTTGTGTTTAAAGAATCAATTTGTCTGATATAACTTCGCATAATTTCCCGAAGTGTTTCGGTTTCAGCTTCCAGTTCTTTAATTTTTTGATGGTCGGTACTTTTAACGCTTTGCAATTTTTGCATCAAATCTTTTATTTTCGTTTGCTGTTCTTCGAGTTGTGTATTGATTTGTGCGTTATTTGTTTTGAGACTTTCGTATTGTTCGAGCATTTTTTGAAGGTCTTCTTCTACTCCTTTTTTCTCGTCTTCGGTTTTGGTTAAAGTTTGTGTTGTAACGACTAATTGTGTTTGTTGTTTATCTCGGTCGAAAGCCAACCAAATAAGCCCTATAGCTTGTATAGCAACGACTGCCAGTAAAATTTTAGACATTTTGTTCATAAGAATTTTTGTAGTTTGGTATAAAATTAGCGTTAATGGTTTAAATTTATTGAAATTTTAGAAAAATGAATGCTAAATTTTGAAAAAAAAGTGGTTTCAAATGTCAAATGGAATCCAAATTTCTTTTTTCCGAAAATTGTTTGACATACGATTTTATTTCTTTTTTCCGTACATCAATGGAAATCCACTTGCGAAAAAATTCGATTTTAAATTCAAAAGTATCCGGTTTGGATTGAATTAAAAAATTATTTTTTGTTAAACGTTCAAGTGATTGGTTGTATGATAGTTCCGAAACGTTTAAGTTTAATTCCAGAGCCGTTTTATCGAAATCGGAATGTGAAATTTGCCTGTTTTTTGAAGCATGAGATGCAATAAAGAGAAACAATCGGTCTTTGGGGTGCATTTCGTTCCATATTACCAAGGCTCCGCTTCCGTAACTCTTCACGGTTGAAATAAATTGCCGGCTGACAATTTTATCGGTTACAGTTGCCAAATTTAAACTTTCGGCACTGTTAAACGCTGTGTAGGCGAGACATTGCGTAAAATATGGATTCCCCGAAGTGTATTCGTAGAGTTTTTGTACTGCCTGTGTGTCGAAAGGGATACTGTGTTCTGATAATTTTGTGATAGAGCGAACGGTTTCAACATCAAACTCTTCGAGATTGTACAAAAGGGCAGAATCTTTAAATTTTTTCATCAGTTCGATGCCTGTTTCCGAATAATTTCGCCCAACGGCATAAATCATTTTGATATTTGAGTTGAAATTTGGTGAATTGCGTGTAAGTTTTGATAAATAGTCGATAAAATCGCTTTCCGTTTCGCAGCCTTGGTTGACGAGAACATCAAATTCATCTATTAATAAAACAAGTCGTTCGGCTTGTATTTTGGGAGCTAAGGCAAATAAAAAATTATCGTCGCGAAAAATTTTATATTCCTTATCAATTTGAAGGTCTGACGATTTTTCGACCAAGCGAACGATTTTTTTTTCGAGATTTTGAAGTATTTTGGTTACCGATAATTCGGTATGTTCCTGCATATTAAGATAAATAACTTTTTGTTGAGATGTGGTAAAGCGTTCGCTGATATTTTTCAACAAAGACGTTTTGCCGATACGTCGTGTTCCAAAGATAAAAAAATGGAGTTTATTATCTTGATGTAAAAAATACTTTACACGGCGAAGAGCATCTTCCCTGCCGAAAAAATCGTTGCCGATTGCCGGCTGACTGATTACGAAAGGGTTGATGATGTTCGTTTTTTCCACTTTCAGATTTTATATTCCTATTTTAGATTTGATATAAATCTCCAACATTCGGGCGATTACTTTGGTAACGGCATCGGCTAAATTCATTTTTTCGACCATGTCCTTCAATTTTTTCAGTGTTCGCATCGGCATTTTATCGCCGCCCCAATCTTCGATGGTTTCTTTGAACATTTCTCCAAATTCGTCTTTTACCAAAGTGATATATTCTTTTTCGCTTAATACATTTTTTTTTGCCTCATACATCAGCGAAAGCATTTTTTGTGTAAAATACGGATACCCTTGCGTGGCTCCAAAACACAAGTCGATTTCTTTGGCTGAAAATTTAATTTTGTTATCGCACAGATAAAGGTCGGCAAGTTCCGATACTTGTTTACGGGTGAACCATTTCAAACTCACTGCTTCTACAATTAATCCGGAACCCCGATTGTCGATGTGATTTTCGTTCAATAATTCTTTTATATCTCGATTGGCGGTAAAAACGCAACTAAATGCTTTGGAACCGCCGTTGACCTCATCAACTTCTTGCAAGAGAGAACTGAGTTTCGATAGGAATTTTGTTGCACTTTGTGGCTTTTTAAACGAAATTGTTTCAACAAAAGCGTCAAATTCGTCAATCAAAAAAATAACATAATAGTTCTTGGTGTTGTATATCAGATTGACAGCATTGATGAAATCTTCGTAACATGTTGCGGCTTTGGTCAGTTTAAAATCGAAATAATCTTTCAAACTTTGCCAGAGTGTAGCATAAAAACTCTCTTCTTCGGTGCAACCCTGAACGTTTGCAAAAATAAATGCTACGTTAAACGATTTATCACAGCCATAGGGTTTTACTTTTTCCGAGTAATTTTCATTCAAACTTTGAATGTGGCGAAGCAGTGAGGTTTTACCAATTTGGCGTTCGCCTGTTATCCAAATATTTCCCTGCGATTTACCGGTTACGGTTTCTTTCAGAATTTTTTCAACTGTTTTTTCGCGATTAAAAAAATCTTTTCCGCGAACCGGACTGTTATAAACAAATGGATTCATGATTGAAAAATTTGGGGTTTTTGCTTCAATATATTGATTTGCTCAAAATTACGTATTTTTTCTGTAAAACAAACAGTACTTGAAACAAAATTCAATAATTATTTTTTCAATCCCAATTTTTTGGCAATATCCTCGGGCAGTGCCGCTTTGTTTATCATGATGGCTATGGTTTTCAGTTTCATATAATCCTGCGAAAGATACAAATATCCGCCGTAAGTATTGGAATCTGTACCCCACGAATTTTTTGTCAAATACCAATTTTCTCCCTTTTTGTCGGTTGCCAAGCCCGTAATGTGCATCAAATGATCATCGGTTGTGGTGTAATTGTCAAAAGTGCTTTGGCGATAGTTTTGAATCCCATCGGTTGCGATTGCTTTTTTGTCTTCCGAATCAATATCTGCGGTTCCCGATTTATGATGAAAGCCTGATTCACTCACATCGCCGTCCCAATCTACAGAATAGCCGCTTTGCAGTGCAAAATCAACGACGCGAATCATTTCGTCTGTCGGCAAATTATAATATTTGTCGTGCGACCAATTATCGGGAATTTCTAAATCGAATTGTGCATAAAAAGGGTGATGATTGTATGATGTTATTTCGATATAATCGTCAGGATTTAAAGCTAATACATCTTTTGCAAAAGTAAAGGGTGTATATGATTTATTTTGATATATAAAATCGTGCGGAATTTTGCCCAAATAGTCGTTGAGAATTAATTCTACCGGCGAGCTCCATTGGTAATTTTGGATTTCTTCTTTTGCGGCGGCAATATTTATAATTGCTTTCAATGATTTTTCCAAATCGGTATGGTTGTGTATTTTTTCATTTTTTTTCAAACCCGAATAAACTTCTTTGGGGACGATGCCATATTTTCTGATACCATTTAAAACATCGTGTGCCTGCCCGCCTTCGCTGAAATTCGATTTGCCGTGCAAGCGAATATAGTATTGTGCTTTGTCTCTGTAAATGTAATTTACAATATACATTTCCGATAAATCAATGGGGCTGGGATTTTTTCGCAGAGCTTCGGTTTCGAGAAACGAAACGGTGGCGAAATCCCAGCACGTTCCGGTTCTGTCTTGGCTTTCAACGGGTGTTGTTTTAATCTGATATTTCAGTGTGAAATCGGGGTGATTTTGTGCTGAAACGAAGGCAACCTTTATCAATAAAAATCCTATTAAAGTAATACGGCTGAATGTTTTCATCGGTGGTATATTTGGTGATTAAAAAAAAAGAATATTTTTGAAATGTGGATATAATTAGAGTCTGTATTTAAAGTAAAAAAAGTGAAAATAAATTTGCATACAT
>DYMH01000090.1 GCA_020721645.1 Draconibacterium orientale | reverse complement strand
TACTAACTACTAACTACTAACTACTAACTACTAACTACTAACTACTAATTACTAAATACTAAATACTAAATACTTTATTACATGAATTTAGAAGTTGAAGGAAAATTGATAAAAACCCTTGCTTTGCAAACCGGTCAAGGACAAAAAGGAACATGGCAAAAGCAAGATTTTGTTTTGGAAACCGAAGACAAATTCCCCAAAAAAGTATGTTTTTCGGCTTGGGGCGATAAAACCGATGAGATAAAAAGATTTCAAATCGGCGATAAATTAAAAGTCAGTTTCAACCCCGAATCGCGAGAGTATAACGAAAAATGGTACACAGAACTGCGTGCATGGAAAATTGAAAACTCCGGTGCAGCAAATAAACAAACCGGCTCAAACACGCCGCCGCCCTTTGGTATCGATGATATTCCGCCGGCTGATGAAGAAGATTTACCATTTTAGAAAATCGTTTTTTCAAATTGTTATTTAAAAAAGAAGGCTGCCTTTATAGACAGCCTACTTTGTTTATTCTACTTTGGTTTCTTCTTCATTTTCGGTCTCTTTCTCTTTCAAGAGTTCCCTCAAATGGTGGTCTTTCTCAATTTCCGATTGAAACAACGTATCGGTATCAATGCCATTTTTCTTCAATGTTGATAAAAATAGGGTTGTGAGATGGCTCAATTCTTTTTCTTTTCGTTTGCCCGATTTCATTTCAACCCATTCAATAAGTACTTTTTTAAAAGCAGCCTTGTGTTCGTCTTTATAATGTGAAACAGTCATTTGTCCGTCGATACTCGTTAAACTGAGCGGATATTCGTTGGAACGGAAAATAACAAAGAACCAATGCCATACAACAATTGCCAAACTTGCTAATATTGCTTCGTAGAAGTGAACAATTTCGCTCACTTTGATAAACCAAACCGGAGCCCAATTTCCGACAACAGTAGGAAACCACAAAATAAAACCCGTTGCTCCCATAACAAGAGTTCCCCATATCAAAGCCCAATATTCGGCTTTTTCGATATAATTGTAGTGTTCAAATTCCGGGTGATGCTTTTTTAATCTCAAAAAATACATCACATTGCCGATTGCAGCTTTAAAATCGCCTCCAACAGGGAGTAAACTTTTTAAAATAAAGCGACCGCGTGCACTGAAAATTAGGTACAAAAAATGATATAAAGATAAGGTCATCATAACGACAGCAGAAGTTCGGTGAATGTACTGTCGAATTGTTTCGTCGATTCCGAAATTATATAAAGCCTTTGCCCACCATGTATCAGGAAATTTCAATAAAAATCCGGATATAGCCAGCATGATGAATGATGTTAGTAGGACAGTGTGTTGAATTAATTCATTTTTTGTAAAACGAGGAATCCGAATTTCTTTTTTATTTTTTTTGTATTTTTCAACCAAATCATAAAAGAATATCAGTAGATTATGAAGTAACATGCCGCCGATGACAATAACTATCAGCCAAATATAAACGACCTTCACAATATTTTCAATCGTTTCTGCCGAATTGTTAATATTACTTGTGTGAGAATAACTTTTTGCAAACACATCAGTTGCATTGGTATGACATTTCTTACACGTTGCCGTTAAATTTTTCGAATTGACACTCGATTCAGGACTGCTACTCGGCAGTATTTTGTGAACTTCGTGGCAATCGACACACATTGCAGCTTTTAAACTCCCGGCATTCACTGCAAGTCCGTGATAACTGTCTTCGTAATTCGTTGTATTTTCATTCGATAACCCATAACGTTCTGCCAATAAAAGATTTTTGTGGCATTCCAAGCAGGTCTTATTTTGTAAAATTCGTATTTGTTTTCTCTTGTCGGCACTGTTAATGGCTTGAATATTATGTTCATTATGGCAATCGTTACATGTTGGAGCTTCGCGAATACCCTTTTTCACAGCAAGCCAATGTATGGATTGTTTGAAATCTTTAACAACTTTTTGATGACATTTCTCGCAGGTATTCGGCAAATTGACACTCGAAATCATTGAACCTTCCTGAATCCTGTTTTTAATATTGTGCACTCCGTGGCAAGTAACACATGTTGGAGAGTTTTTACTTCCGGCAGCTGTTAATTTTCCGTGAACAGATTTTGAAAACATCGCACCGGGAGCTATTGCCGAAAAAGGGTGTTTTTTACTGAAATCCGGCTTGTCGTGGCAATCTCCGCATGTTTTAACCAAATTTACGGAAGAAACCATGCTGCTGTCCGAAGAAACCTTCTTGATGTTGTGCGACCCATGACACTTCCAACATTGTGCTGCTTCATCTGAACCGCCGGTGAGTGAAATTCCGTGAATACTTTCTTTATGTTCTATGGCAATTGCTCCATGACACAAATAACAATCGGCTTTTAAAACAATGGAAGTATCTTTTGAATGTCCTTCCACATTGTTGGCAACACTGCTGTGGCAATTTGAACAACTTAATCCTGTGTGAACCGATGAGCCGACTTGTTTTTTATAGTCAAGCTTTTGATGACATTTTAAACAACTGTTATCATCTATATTTTGAGCATGGAACGGAACCGTTAAAACGTTTGTTTTATGGCATTTCCCACAAAATTCTTTCGATTTATTTTTTACCGTTTTCGGTTTTATTATTTGATGTGTTCCGTGGCAAGTCTTACAATTTGGAATTTTATTTGCAGCAATTTTCTTCAAACTGTGATGAATATCATCAGCCGATTGTTTCTCAAATGTGGTATGACAGCTTCCGCAATTCACATTTTTTGCACCTTTTTCGGCATGTTCTTCGTTAATAACATCTTTGTGGCAATCGTTGCACGAAACAACTTTGTGGTGTGCCGAATTGAGCGTATAATCCTCGTGGCAATCTAAACAATTGAAATCCTGTGATTTCCCGGAAAATGCCGTAAATATCAGCCAAAAAACTAAAAAATATTTGTAAAACGTAGAAATAAATTTCATAAAAATTATTTTTATATGTTTGATTTATTTTTTTTTCAGAGTTTTAAAGCCATACTTTTATTTTTACATCAAACTCAAAAATGCCGTGAATAGGTAGGCAAAATTTTAATTCACATGTGAAAAACAAAAATTGAACGATAACTTGAATTTATAAAAAATAAAAATAGATATATTTGCTCATTCTAAGTTGTTGTTACACTGTTTATACATCAAGGTTGAGCATGTTTTACAGCAGAAATATCAATACATATTTTTCACAATAATGATTAAATAATTGGAAATGAATTAGATAAAAATTTTTTTTCAGGTAAGGATAAAAAAAAAGCCAAAAAATTTGGCATTTCGGCTGAAAAAGTGCAAATTTGAAAAACAAAACAAATTACTAACACTTTAAATTTAAAAATTATGGGATTTTTCAATCGAATCTTTAAAATTACAGAAGCCAATGCAAACGCCGCCCTCGATAATATCGAAAATCCGGCAGTGATGGCAGAACAAGGCATTCGCGACCTGAAAGCACAGTTAGATAAAAGCATTCAAGCCTTAGCCGAAATCAAAGCCATGGGAATTCGTGCCAAAAGCGAGGCAAACACCCACCGCAACACAATGCAGGAATGGGAAAACAAAGCCGTCGCTTTGATAAAAAAAGCCGAAAAAGGAGAATTGGCTCCCGAAGAAGCCGACAGACTCGCCACCCAAGCTCTTCAAAAGAAAGAAGAATCAGCCTCTAATTTAGCCCTTGCTCTGAAAAATCAACAGACTTATGAAGCTCAAACAGCCAAAATG
Source organism: Draconibacterium orientale (assembly GCA_020721645.1). Classification (GTDB taxonomy): domain Bacteria; phylum Bacteroidota; class Bacteroidia; order Bacteroidales; family JAADGE01; genus DYMH01. Next base: position 11,139 of record DYMH01000090.1, on the reverse strand, counting down.
GAAGCCAGCATCAGCACGTTGAAAAATAACATCTCGAAATGGGAGAATGAAGCTAAAACATTAAAAGCCCGTCAAAAAGTAAGTCAGGCAACAGTCAGTGTCAATAAAGAATTAGCCAATATCGATTCATCGAGCACCGTCGGCATGCTCGAACGTATGAAAGAAAAAGTCGAAAATCAGGAAGCATTAGCCGAATCGTATTCCGATTTAGCCTCTGAAAACAAAAGCGTTGATGATGAAATCAACAGCGTACTCGAAAAATCGGGAGGTTCCGATGCCTTAGCTGCATTAAAAGCTAAACTTTCGGGAACCGACCAAAAAGCCATTCAATAATTTTTTTTTTTTTTACCTTCACCTGAAATATTAATTATTTGGGGTGAAGGTTTTTTTTATCCCAAAATTTTAATAATATATTGAGTGAATATAATTTTTTTTGTAAGAAATTTCGTATCACAGTTATAAATTACGTCAAAAACATCGTTTAAATTGCTGATTTTAAAGCAATAAGTATATCAATAAATCGACTAATCAAAATTTACTTGCAATTATTATCTTAAATTACTATGTTTGCATAACAAATTAAACGACAAAAAATATTAATATGAAAGTACTTATTTGTATCGGTCATGTTCCGGACACGACTTCTAAAATCAGATTTACCGACAATGCTTCAAAATTCGACAAATCGGATATTCAATTTATTATCGGACCCTACGAAGAATTAGCCCTCACACGCTTGTTGGATATTAAAGATGCCGGTACCGATTTGCATATTACAGCCGTTAATGTCGGACCGGTCGAAACCGAAGCCACACTTAGAAAGGCTTTGGCAATGGGAGCCGATGAAGCCGTTCGGGTGAATGCCGAGCCGCTTGATGCTTTGTTCACTGCCAAACAAATTGCCGAAGTTTACAAAAAAGGAACTTATGATTTTATTGTAACAGGCAAAGAATCAATAGATTATAATGGAGGGCAAGTTGATGGCATGATCGCTGAAATTCTTGGAATTCCGTCGATACCCTCAGCCTCGAAATTTGAAATTATGGGTTCTGTTGCAAAAGCAGAACGCGAAATAGACGGAGGAAAAGAAGTTGTTGAAGCCGCTTTCCCTTTCGTTATTGCCGCACAAAAAGGCTTTGCAATCGACCCTCGTATTCCGGGAATGCGAGGCATTATGGCTGCCCGCAAAAAAGAAATTCTTGTTTTTGAACCCTCCGAACAGGCAAATATCACAAAAATTATACACCATTATTTGCCGGAAGCCAAATCGGCATGCAAAAAAGTAGCTGCGGATAATGTGGAAGAACTCGTTCGATTATTACACGAAGAAGCCAAAGTGATATAAATAACACATCGTTTAGAACAAAAAAATACAAATGATAATTCATCATTTCTAATTTCTAATTCCTAATTAACAATTAATCCCATGTCAGTACTCATTTATATTGATAATAAAGACGGGCTGCTCAAGAAATCAGCCTTCGAATTAGCTTCTTATGGTTTTGAAATTGCTAAAAATACAAATGTTGATACACTTGCTGTTACATTTGGCGAAATTGCCGATGAACAAGTAAAATTACTTGGAAAATACGGCGTTAAAAAAGTTATAAAAATCATCAACCCTCAATTATTGGGATTTTCGGCACAGGCTTATAGCTCTGTGATTTCGGAAGTTGCCCTTAAAGAAAGTGCAAAAATTGTATTATTCGGTAATAATTTCGATGGACGGGCTTTTTCGCCGCGAGTTGCCGTGAAATTGAATGCCGGTTTGGCACCCGCCGTTGTCAAATTACCTTCATCGTACACACCTTTTATTGTTAAAAAACGAGCTTTTTCAGGTAAGGCTTTTGCAGATATCGAACTTAGCAGCGAAATTAAAGTTCTTACTTTAAATCAAAATTCGTTTCATATTGTCGAAAATCCGGTCGATACAACAGTAGAAACATTTGCCGGAACCGTACCGGCAGGTGCATACGCCGTAAAACCGATAGAAGTTACCATAAATTCGGAAAAATTATCGGTTACCGATGCCGAAATATTAGTATCGGGCGGACGAGGTTTGAAAGGTCCCGAAAATTGGGGAATGCTGGAAGAATTAGCCGGAATCCTCGGAGCAGCAACTTGCTGTTCACGGCCGGTTTCGGATTTAGGTTGGCGACCTCATTACGAACATGTAGGGCAAACCGGTAAAGTTGTTGCACCAAATTTATACATTGCTTTGGGAATTTCGGGTGCAATTCAACATTTAGCCGGAGTAAACGGTTCAAAAGTGATGGTTGCCGTAAATACCGATGTTGAAGCACCGATTTTTGAAGCTGCCGATTACGGAATTGTAGGCGATGTTTTTGATGTGGTTCCGAAATTAAACCAGGCTTTGAAAAAATTTAAAGAATCAAATTAATTGAATCATAATTTATTAAAAACGAGGAATTTCAGTTGAATTTCCTCGTTTTTTTATACAATTTATTATCAATCAACGGCATTGTCGTTTTTTGAAATTGATATTCCGACACGTTCAAACTCTTCAATTTTTTTGTTCAAATTATCAATTTTACCGGCAAGCTCTTTCACTTGTTCAATCAATTCATCGTTGTTGTCGCTCATCATTGAATCTACAAAAATTGAGTTTACGATAGACAAACCAAAAATCCCGCCGGTGAGTAAAATGCCGATAAAATACAATTTCGTAAAAAATACTTGAATTTCTGTCATATTCAGTGCCATTTTATCCGGAATTTCGTTCCAGCCTTCAACCGAAAATATCCTGAAAGTGGTATAAAAAGACGAAATCGGATTGCCGAAAAATTCGGAAGAAATGTTGTGAAATAAATAATACGAAAGAACAGAAATAATCAAATTATAAATTAACACGCCTAACAGTACAAAAATTGAAGTTTTCATTGCACGTTTTACGCCTGCAACTACTTTTGGAATGCCCGGAATGAATTGAAAAAATCGGAAAAATTTGAAAATCCGTGTAACTCTTAAAAAAAGTAAGAAACTTAAATCTGCGTGAAAATATCCGATAAACATCAATAGCGACGATGAAGACAATGCAATGAGCACAAAATCGACACGATTCCAATTTGAACTGAAGTATTTGCGAAATCCTAATTTTTTTAATTTCGCGATCACTTCAGCAATAAATACAACAGTAAATAAAGCATCAATTTCGCGTGCAGCCCACAATATCGAGGAATCTATACCCTGAAAACCTTCTATTAATATAAAAAGTGCATTAACAATAATAATCCATAAGATAAATCGTTCGTTTAACAGCAATTTGGATATAGTTTTCATCAATTTATATATTAACAGGTTTACAAATTTTTGGTTTACCTAAACCCATAAATATCATTTTCGGTAGATTTATTTGGCAAATAATAGTAATAATCTATCGTTACTTCAATAAACAGGAGTCGGTTCGGTGCAATTTTCAACCCTTATGGTTTGTCAAAAATATGTATTTTATTTTTTGAATCTTGTTTTTATTGTATTCAAATGTAAATATTTTTTTATAAGAAAATAGTTGTATATTTGGATACATAAAAATATAAATCAGAGAATCTATGGAAATCAAACGAACATTTGACTTGCTCGATAATATGCTTGAAAATTATCGAAAATCGGATAATCTTGCAGTAAAACGAAACGGAATCTGGGAAAAATTCAGTGCCGAAACCTTTAAAGAACATGCTGATTGGTTCAGTTATGGACTGCTCGAATTGGGATTTAAAAAAGGACAAATGATTGCCACCGTTTCCAACAACCGCCCCGAATGGAACTTTGTTGATATGGGCATGGCACAAATCGGAGTAGTTCACGTGCCGATATATCCAACGGTAGGAGAAATAGAATACGAACATATTTTATCGCATTCTGAGGCTAAGATATTGATAGTCAATTCGGAAGAACGTTATAAAATTGTAAGTCCGGTTGCCAAAAAAATTATAAATATCGAAAATATTTATTCCTTTGATAAAGTTCAAGGCGTTGATAATTATGAAGTAATCATTGAATTGGGTAAGAAAAATCAATCGAAATACGAAACAGAATTAATTGAATTGAAAAAATCAATTCACGAAGACGATTTATGTTCCATAATTTACACTTCCGGAACAACAGGTTTATCGAAAGGAGTGATGCTGTCGCACAAAAATTTTATGAGCAATGTATTGGCATCAAAAGAAGTCCTTGCTCAAGGAGCAACAATAGCATTGAGTTTTTTACCTTTGTGTCACGTGTTGGAACGAATGCTCAATTATCTATATATGGATTGTGGTGTCAGTATCTATTATGCCGAAAGCATCGATACAATCGGCGATAATCTGAAAGAAGTTAAACCCGATGTTTTTGTTACAGTTCCGCGTGTTATTGAGCGAGTTTTCGATAAAATCTATGGAAAAGGAAAAGATTTGACCGGCATTAAAAAAGCCGCATTTTTCGGTGCTGTAGGTCTTGGATTGAAACATGTTCCTGAAAAAGACTATGGATTTTTTTATAATCTCAAATTAGCTTTCTACAACAAATTGGTTTTTTCGAAATGGAGGGAAGCTTTGGGTGGTAACATCAAACAAATCGTATCCGGGGGAGCCGCCCTGCAACCTCGATTGGCAAATATTTTTTGGGCAGGTAAAATTCCGTTAGTCGAAGGCTACGGACTGACTGAAACATCGCCGGTAATTTCCGTCAATCGGCTCGAAAAAATGAACTATAAAACCGGTTGTGTCGGGCGACCGATAAGCACATCGCAGGTAAAAATTGCCGAAGACGGCGAAATCCTGTTCAAAGGTCCGAATTTGATGCTCGGATATTATAAAGATTCCGAAAAAACAGCAGAAGTTATCGACAGCGAAGGTTGGTTTCACACAGGCGACATCGGAATATTAGACCAAGGCTTCCTGAAAATTACCGACCGCAAAAAAGAAATATTTAAACTTTCGACAGGAAAATATGTGGCACCGCAAGTTGTTGAAAATCAGTTTAAAGAATCACCTTTCATAGAACAATTAATGGTTGTTGGCGACAATGAAAAATTTTGTGCCGCAATTATTTGCCCGAGTTTTGAATATTTACACGATTGGGCTGCAATCCACCAAATTCATTATCGCGACAATTTGGATTTAATAAAAAATACAAAAGTAATTGCCCGAATTGATGAAGAAATAGAAAAATTCAACAAAACACTCGACCACTCGATGACCATTAAAAAATTTGCCCTCACCTGTCAAAATTGGACAACGGACAGCGGCGAATTATCCCCGACCCTGAAATTAAAACGCAAATTTATCAAAGAAAAATATCGTGTCAAATTAGACCACATCTACGGATACACGCCCGATGAAGGCAACGTAGGAAATCCGGCACTTTAATTCAATATTTTCTTAAAAATTATGTGAAAGTATTTGTATTTAAGAAAAAGATTCCTAATTTTGCGTTCCTGAAATCAGTATGTTTCCGGAGGCACAAACCAAGAGAATATAAAATTTATTCCGCCTCGTAAACCCATTAAATACACATAAAATGTACGCAATAGTAGAAATCGCAGGTCAACAATTTAAAGTTGAAAAAGACCGAAAAGTCTATGTTCATCGCTTAGAAAATGCAGAAGGCGAGCAAGTTGTTTTCGACCAAGTTTTATTAACCGACAACGATGGTGATGTAAAAATCGGTTCGCCCACAGTAAAAGGTTCTTCGATAACAGCAAAAGTATTAGCACACGTTCGAGGTGATAAAGTATTAATATTTCACAAAAAACGCAGAAAAGGATACCGAAAATTGAACGGACACCGACAAAATTTTACCCAAATTTTGATTGAAGACATTAAATTCTAAGTGAAAACTTAAACAATAAAATTAAAATAAAATGGCACATAAGAAGGGAGCGGGTAGTTCAAGAAACGGCCGCGAATCGCATAGTAAACGACTTGGAGTTAAAATATTTGGCGGACAAAATGCAAAATCAGGAAACATCATCGTTCGTCAAAGAGGAACAACACATCACCCGGGTGAAAATATTGGAATGGGAAAAGACCACACACTTTTTGCTTTAATTGACGGCGTTGTCGAATTTAAAAGAGGGCAAAAAGACCGTTCATTTGTATCAATAAAACCTTTTGAAACGAAGTAAATTGAAAATATGTGTATTTGATTTTGAAAATTCATAAATGATTTGAATGTCAATTAATTATGGAATTTTTAAAATTGAACTTTACAGATTTTTCATTATAACTCATTTTGAGTAAAATATTAAATCCCGATTTTTTCATAAAAAATATGAAAAAATCGGGATTTTTTCTTGATACTTTTTATCTTTGAAAAAAAATCTATATCAAATTTAACTTTTAGAAAGAACCTTTATTTGTATTTTTAAAATGTCCGTATTCTTATCAATATCAAATTATTACGTCATTAACCATTACTTATCACTTTTAATTTTTTCCAAATAAAATGCTTACACTCAAATTTATACGCGAAAATAAGACAGAAGTTCTCGAACGCCTCAGCAAAAGACACGGCAATTATGCTGATAAAATAGACAAAGCAATTGATTTAGACGATATTCGACGAAAAAAACAAACCGAACTCGACAGCAATCTCACCGAATCGAAAAATATTGCCAAAGAAGTGGGGCAGTTGATAAAAGAAGGCAAAAAAGAACAGGCAGAAGCACAGAAAGAACGTGCTACCCGATTACGAGATGAAGCCCAACAAATGAATCGAGAATTGGAAAGTATTGAAAAACAATTGTCAGAAGTTTTGTATTTGATACCGAATACGCCTCATTCATCGGTTCCGATTGGAAAAACCGCCGAGGACAATGTCAATATCAGACAAAGCGGAACCATGCCTCAATTAGATGATTCTGCCTTGCCGCATTGGGATTTGGCAAAAAAATACAATATCATCGACTTTGAACTCGGAAATAAATTAACCGGTGCCGGATTTCCTGTATATATTGGCAAAGGAGCAAAAATACAACGAGCATTAATAAATTTTTTCTTGCATGAAGCCGAAAAAGCCGGTTTTACCGAAATTCAACCTCCAATTATGGTGAACGAAGATTCGGGATTCGGAACCGGACAGTTGCCCGATAAAGAAGGGCAAATGTATTTTGCGGCAGCCGATAATTATTATTTAATTCCAACGGCAGAAGTTCCGGTTACAAACATTTATCGCGATGTGATTTTGAATGAAGAAGATTTTCCGATAAAAATGACGGCTTATACACCGTGCTTTCGCCGCGAAGCCGGTTCGTACGGAAAAGACGTTCGCGGATTGAATCGTCTGCACCAATTCGATAAGGTGGAAATTGTTCAAATAGAACACCCCGACAAATCGTACGAAACTCTCGATAAAATGGTAGCTCATGTAGAAAATTTGGTTCAAAAATTGGAGCTTCCGTACCGCATTTTGCGTTTGTGCGGCGGTGATATGGGATTTACATCGGCTTTGACCTATGATTTTGAAGTTTATTCTGCCGCTCAGAAAAAATGGCTCGAAGTCAGTTCCGTTTCAAATTTCGAATCATTTCAGGCAAATCGGTTAAAACTAAGATACAAAGAAAAAGAAACGAAAAAGACACAACTTGCACACACTCTCAATGGTAGTGCTTTGGCGTTACCAAGAATATTAGCGGCTTTGCTCGAAAATAACCAAAGCGAAAAAGGCATCAAAATACCCGCAGCATTGGTTCCGTACACAGGTTTTGAGTTTATAGATTAAGTAATGGATAATTGACAATTGATAATTGTGAATGATATAATGATAAATACTTGATAATCAATATTAATAAAGTGTTGTACTATGGTTTGGTATAACTATAGTACAACATTTTGAATATAAATTTTATTACTTTATTTGTTTGAAAATGTGCTGATTACACAGTAAAATTAAAACACTTCCGAGTACAAATATAAGCCTTTTTTTTGAGTTTGAGCACTCAAATTCAATTCTTGATAGGTAGGTAGTTTTTCACAAAATACTTTAACATAAGGCTTGGCAAAGCCGTTTTCAATCATCATCTTATTTACTTCTTCGCCGGTTGGCAAAATCATATATGCTAAAGTCCGACCGTAAACATCAATTGTGTTTTTCGGTTCCTGTACTAAAGTGCAATCAGTTCCGACCGGTGCAATACTTCTTAAAAATTCCGTTGCTTTTATTCCCAACTCAATTAAATAATCTCCAGCGATGTGGGTTTCTCTTTCGTCCTGCAAAAGTTTTGAACATCGCTTTGCTTCGGGTGCATCGATTCCGTAAAGTCGAATTTCAATTTCTTCATGATTGAAAATGTTTTCAATCATAATACTGTCTCCGTCTATTATTCTTGATATTTTATAGTGCGTTTTATAAATCATGGTTCTATTACGTTTAAATGCGTTGCTTTACATCATTGTAAATCGCTCAAATATAGTTATTTAAGTTTAATTTTGTAACAGTATTTTAACGCAATTTAATGTATAATTTAAAATTTAGAAAACATGGCAAGACAAAAAGGTCCTATTAAGTATGTCGGAACAATCGGAGATGTTCGACATTTCAAAATCAAAGGTCAAGAAGGTTATTTTGCAGGTATGATTGGCGGCCCGACTGCCGAACAAATCGCAAACGACCCAACCTTTGCGCGTACTCGCGAAAATATGAATGAGTTTGGCGGTTCTGCCAATGCTGCAAAAGCTGTAAGAGTCGCATTCAGCGAAATTATTAAACGACTTGGTGATAATCATTTGACCGGACGTTTGACCGGAATTATGAAAACAATCAACAAGGAAGACAATTCTGAATCCAGAGGTCAAAGAGCAATTTTGATTTCGCAAGTTCCGCAATATTTAAAAGGTGTTGAATTTAATCGAAATACCAGTTTTTCCGGTGTTTTCAGTGGTCCTTATTCTATTGCTCAAACTGCTGACAGAACCGGTTCAAACATGTTAATTCCTGTTTTCAATCCCCGAAATTATGTGAGAGCTTCGGCAGGTGCAACTCATTTCAGAATTATCAATGCGATTGCCGTTATTGCTGATTATATTTACAATCCGATTTCAAAAGGTTATGAGCCTTCTCAACCGGATTTAAACCAATTGGCTAATATTGCATATTCGGATTATGTTGAATTGTCGAATGCTACGGCTGCGGATATTAATGTAACAGCAACTTTGCCCGGCGCTCCGGTTCTTCCAGCCGATGTAACGGTATTAAATGTTATCGGGATTGAATTTTATCAGCAAGTCGGTTCACAATTCTATCTTTTTAATGGCGGCAACTCTGCAAAAATCGACAGAACTTTCTGAACTTGAGTAAAGTAAATTGATGATTGTAAAAGCTCTGAATTATTTCAGGGCTTTTCTTTTTTCCTGTAAACCGCAAAAACATAGGTATACGGAAGATATACGACTTAACTATGATACAACTGTGTGATGTTTATTTATCGTCAAAGTGAGTGTGTCGATTACCGTAAAATGTTCATGTCGAGAATTGTTAATCATCAATTCCGACAATCAAAAAACAATATTTTCAAAAGAAAAAAGAAAAAACGGAAAAAAAAGAAAAAAGAAAGCCTTATTTTTAGGGCGGGTGTGGTGTTTGGGCAAGGTTTTTGGCATTTTATTTTTCACCAAAAAACAATTAAAAAAGGAAAAAAAAAATGACAAAACCCGAAGGGCTTGACCTTGACAAAACAACCGCCTCCCGCCCTATCTTTGCTTTCATTTTTTATTTTTTTGTATCAACAAATCTGCACCGGATTATATTAACAGCATGATTTTTTTTATTTTTCTTCCGGAATAAAATTCTCGAAAACGGTTTTCAAATCTTTGATGAAGTTGTCAAAAGCAAAATCTTTATTATTCAGGTGTTTTTCAACTGAATTTAAATAGGATTTAGACAAAAAATATCTCATACTCTTTTCATCAGCGGACTTTGCTACATTGTAATCGACTAATGAGTATAATTCCAATACATTAGTTTTGCGACGCAAAACTTTGTAGTCTTTTGCTTTGAAATAAAGGTTATCCGGCTCGAAACATTGAAATATCATAAACAAAGTTGAAAACTTTGTCGTATAATTTGATAAAATCAAATTACTGTTTAATAGGTTTTCAAGTTCCTTACCTGCTGTGAATTTTTTGAAATCTAAATCCTTATCCAAAGCAAAGGATATTTCGAAATTTTTCAGTTCGGTATTTTCCATTTTATTATCTGTCAATTTTATTTCCGGGCGGTCTTATCAGTTTGATGTTTCGTTTTAAGCATTCCGGCAAAGCCGGATATGCGTATATTTTGAGTTTTTCTTCAATTAAACAGGCTTGTTGATTGCCGTAAAACTGTGGTTGAAAAAACAGATTCTTAAACGGTAAACCGTTTGGATATCTGCCGGAAACTCCGTTGCAAGTCTGTCCGTATTTCCAAACTTCCCCGACGTGCAAAAATATTTGTCCTTCAGGACAATTATAGCAAGGGTAATAGCCGTTTTCGGCAGCGATTAAAGCATATTGAATGCAAAAATCTAAATTGCAAGTTCGCTCCAAAATACCTGCAATTTCGCTGTCCCGTTTTAAAACCCTTGACAATGGCAATGATACACTGAAAACAGTGATAAGCAAAGCCACAAATACAAAAATTATCTTTCTGCTTTGCAGAAGATTTTCTACATTTGTCATGGCGATGAAACAATAATTAGCAATAATTGTTATCGAGCTAAAAGCACTGTGAAAGTTTAGCGACATGAACAGTGCTTTTTCTTTTAAATTTTTCGCTTAGAAAAATTGCTTCTCTTGATAAAATTTTTCGTTCATACTTTCTCGGGATTAAAACCGTACTTTTCTAAAACCGGTACCAACTTTAATAAATGACCTTCGTTTAATACTCTTTTCCCTTTAATCGCCTTGCTTAAAAGCGATTGTGGTAAACCTGCTTCTTTTTCCAATTGATTTAAAGACAGTGCCGGACGTTCGGATAAAAACTTAATAATCTTTTCATTCATACTATTTTCAATTATTGCTTAAAGCAAAAGTAAACAGTATGAAATATCTGTCCAAATATATAGACAACTTTTTAAATGTCCAAATGTTTGGCGATGAAATTTTAAAAAAAATTCCTGCGTTTTTTTAAAATTAAAGAAATTGCAAAATAAGTTTTCGG
>DYMH01000230.1 GCA_020721645.1 Draconibacterium orientale | reverse complement strand
CTTTGCAGTGGTAAAGATTGTTATGCCCATAAATAGTTGAGGCTTGCAAATTATTTTGTTTCGGAATTGCTGTGTATCACATAAAAACTACGATGATATTCAAAAAATCCGTATCTTCGCAAAGTTAATCTTTTTGTTGCGTATAATGAAAAAAATGCTGCAAATCTGCTTGATTTTTTTGTTATTTGCCGAAAATGTATCGGCGAAAAACAAAATAGTGGCATCCATTCCGTTTGAGATGGTTGGAAGTTATATTGTGCTCGACACAAAAATAAACCAATCTTCGAAATTAAAAATGATACTCGATACCGGATTGCGTTGTACCATTGTAACCGAACTATTTGCCGAGGATAGTCTAAATTTAAATTACGATGAATTGCGCGATTTGCAGGGTCTGGGTTTCGGAAAGAGTTTTTTTGCTTACGAGAGTAGCGATAATAACATTCAGGTTGGTAAGATCATATTAAAAAATCGTCCGGTATATGCTTTTAAAGAAGATGTTTTTAATCTTTCGCTGCAAACGGGTGTGAAGATAAACGGTTTGGTTGGCGTTGATTTTTTCAGGGATTATGTAGTGGAAATTGACTATAGTTCGCGCCGGATACGCATGTATGAGCCCGAAGTATTTGTTGCTCCCAAAGGTTACGGTGTGATGCCCATGATACTTCAACGTCAAAAAATGTACATTCATTTATCGGTACTCGAAACGGATAGCGCTCTACAGACCATAAAAATGCTCATCGATACCGGAGCGGAGCTTACTGCCTGGTTCGAAACACTCACAAACAAAGCAGTGAGTATTCCCGAAAAATCCATTCGGGGCAGAATAGGAGAGGGGTTGAGTGGTGAAATTAATGGCGTTTTTGCTCGTGTTGAACAGCTGTGCATCTCTAATTTTTGCGTAAAAAATCCTATTGTTGCATTTCCCGATTCTACTTCCATCCGACAAATTGTTCGCACATCCGACCGTGATGGTACAATTGGAGGCCAATTGTTAAGTCGGTTCAACTTAATAATCGACACCCGAAATCGGTTGTTTTATTTCAAACCAAATAGTTCATTTAATAAACCCTTTGTGTACAATATTGCCGGTTTAGAAGTCGCGCACGGGTCAGGTTTACTTCCTCATGCCGAAGTAATTACCGTGTGGAAAGATTCGCCGGCAGAACGAGCCGGTGTACAAACAGGCGATATTATAACTGAGATTAACTACAACAAAATATTCGGGTTATCAATATCCGATATCCGTCACTTTTTCGAAGTGCCTTCCAAAATCCCCCTTAAATTAATTATCGAACGAAACGGTTCGTACAAAGAGCTTTTGATAGATATGAAAGCGAAAATTTAGAAAACGAAAATACTGAAAAATAAAGCTTTAAAGTGCTCTGTTAAAATGTTTTCTGCTGATTTTTTTTGTTTCAACCTATCTCTCGGTTCTCAGTAGCGTGATATCTTGCATATTCAAAAAACAACCGACTGATTTTCAAAACTACTTGAAGCTCATTCGGTTTTTTTATTGTCAAAACCTATTGGTTCATTTTCAATCCAAAAGACTGAACTTGCTTATTAATAATTTATAAATTACAATACAACCTTATTGCCCCAATAGTAAATTATGAAAATATATTTGTGTTTTTTTCATTTGGACTATTGCACAATCAAAATATACTTACGATATTTGCAACTGAAAATAGACACATAATGAGTACAAAAGAAAAACTTATAAAACGGTTCAAAAAACAACCGACTGATTTCACTTTTGACGAATTAATGCGTTTGTTTAGCATATTGGGCTTTGAACCGAACAATAAAGGCGCAACTTCTGGTTCGAGAGTGGGATTGATTCATTTGGAAAAGAAGCTTTCGTACACAATCCATAAGCCACATCCGGATTGTTTTATTAAAAGCTATGTAATGAGGCAACTAACCCAATATTTAACTGAGAATGGTTTAATTTAATTAAAACACAACCAACACAATGAACACACTTCAATACAAAGGTTACAATGGAAGTATCGAATATAGTAGCGAGGACGATTGCTTATTCGGTAAAGTAATTGGGATAGAAAAACGCCATCTAATAAGTTATGAAGGCACAACGCTCGATGAGCTGAAAACTGATTTTAGGGCTGGTATTGACAACTATTTAGAAATGTGTCATCAACAAGGCTGGAAGCCGGCAAAACCCTATAATGGAACTATTAATGTGCGCCTTACACCCGAAATACATGTTCGCACAGCGCAACGATCTGCCGAGTTGGGTATCTCAATAAATGCATTTATTAAAGAAACACTACAAAAAGCAGTAATGATTTAATAAAAACCACCTCACTTTTCGTAGCGTGTAATCTCGCACTTATGGCTCGTCCTGCGGCTCTTTGCCTACGTTGGACAAAAAGCAAACCACACCGCAGCATGTGCCACCTGATTTGAATGTTAAAAATATACAAAGTTTACGCTGTGGCTTAATATAATATGGATAGAGTATCCTTGTCAACTTATCTGCTTTTCCAACTTCTTTTCCATCCACCAGCACGCGCAATCCTTTTCCTAAATGGTATTTATCGCCATTTTTATCCCAAATAATGGTGAGGTTATGACCGTGATACAGTACATTGTCGAGGCAGAGCCAATCCCATTTTAATGGATTTACTTCAATGGTATTATCCGTTCGTGGACGGGAGAGCATTCAATCCGTTGTTTAGCTCGCTAAACACCAACAATCAAATCCAACATCTATTTCAGAATAGCTGTGAAAAATTACGACATTATTTTATTCATAGTATACTATTTACGGCAAGTTTTAAAAAATGTAATCATTCAATACAATTTTTTTTCTTTTATTCTGATAATAAATAATCGCTTTTTACGTTTTTTTGACTATTCAAATCCGAAGCATTTTTTTTAATAAAATAAAAACAGATGAAAAAAAGGATGCCTTTAGAGCATCCTTTTTTGAAA
>DYMH01000089.1 GCA_020721645.1 Draconibacterium orientale | reverse complement strand
ATGAAAAAATCAGCATTGATTATTTTACTTCTATTTGTAAATTATAGTGTTTGGGCTCAGGAAGTTACTTCCGACAATAATCCTAACACCGACTACGGAGATGGGATTCAAACCATTTTCGGAAATCCGCAAACTGTCAGTGCGTATTGTGCTTTCACAGGGAAATACGGAGAGTTTTACAATCTGCCGACTTGGGATTTAGGAATGCGGCTCGGAGTTATCGTAAACCATTGGTTTGGAATGGGATTAGTGGGTTATGGCACCATGCAGGAACCTCTTTATAACAGTTCGTTGCAGAATAATTATTCGCTTCACGGCGGCTACGGCGGCATCTATTTTGAACCGATTTTGTTTCCGAAATTTCCAATACACCTTGCCTTTCCCATAGTCATCGGAGCCGGAGGATTGAAATATGATGTAAACAACGATAACAATACATCTGCTTGGGATTCGGAAGCCTTCAAGAGCAATCCTTATTGGGTTGTGGAACCCGGAGCCGAATTGGAATTGAATTTTTTCAAACATTTCCGGCTCAGTTTCGGAGCTCATTATCGAGTTACTTCGCCGCTGAGTATTACATATCGACAGGAAGACGCATTGAACGGGCTCTCGGGAAGTATCAGTCTTAAATTTGGTGCTTTTTAATTTAGTATCAAGTATCACACAAGATATATTTTTGATATTTTTAACAATTTTTAAGTCAAATTGACAGATAATATTTTCTATTGCGTTAATTTTTTGTATTTTTGCAAAAAATATGAAATTATTTTTCTACCCGAAAAATGGCTAAATAAGAATTAACACATTGATACACATTAATTTCATTTTTTTAAAATAATTATTAAAAAAAATGCTGCTGCATAATGTTTGAAAAACGTACCCATTTTGTCCTGCTTTTTAGTTTGATTATCCTTTTTACATTATCAAATTGCGAATATCAGAAAATAAAGAAAAGTAAAGACTCTAAACTTAAATATACCAAAGCCACCGAATACTATGAAAAAGGCGAATACGGAAGGGCTTTAACGCTTTTTGAAGACATCATGGCGATATATAAAGGAACGGAGGAAGGGCAAGATGTTTTGTTCAAATATTCTTACTGTAATTATTATTTAAAAGATTATATACTTGCCGGATATTATTTCAGGAAATTTGCCGAAACCTATCCGACAGGGAAATATACCGAAGAATCGAGATACATGAGTGCATATTGTTATTATTTAGATGCACCAAAATCCAAGTTAGACCAAACTACCACGTACAACGCCTTGCAAGAATATCAATTCTTCATTTCAAAATATCCCAATAGTCCCAAAATGTCAGAATGCAATGATGCAATCGATAATTTGAGAATGAGGCTGGAAAAAAAATCGTACGAAAATGCAAAATTGTATCTAAACATTGGGTATTACAACGCAGCCGTCATTTCGCTGAAAAACAGTTTGACAGAATTTCCGGATACTAAATTTCAGGAAGATATACTCTACGATATACTTGAAGCACAATATCTTTACGCAGAAAAGAGTGTAGCCGATAAGCAAAAAGAACGCTATGCCGAAACTATAACTGCCTATTCAGATTTGCTGAAAAATTATCCGGCATCGAAATATCTAAAATCAGCCGAAAAAATTAAAAAAGATGTTGAAAAAAAGATGAAATCATAAAAATAATATTATCAGATATGGATTACAAAAAGACAAGTGCATCAGGAACCACAATCACACGGGATATGACCGATTTTGATTTTGAAACCGGAAATATCTATGAATCATTGACAATAATTGCTAAACGTTCGAATCAAATTAGTGTTAAAATAAAAGAAGAATTAAGCAAGAAATTAGAAGAATTTGCTTCTTATACCGATAATTTGGAAGAAGTTTTTGAAAACCGCGAACAAATTGAAATATCGAGGTTCTACGAACGATTGCCCAAACCTGTATTGGTTGCATTACACGAATTTGCCGAAGGCGAAGTTTATTATAAAAGACCCGAAAATCTTGAAGAAGAAGAAATTCCCGAAACAATCATTTTAATGTAATTGTTTTGTGTTTAGATAACAAAAAATATGGAAGGTAGGAATGTCATATTAGGCATTACAGGTGGAATAGCTGCATACAAAGCAGCTATTCTTGTTCGCTTACTTGTGAAAGAAGGAGCACAAGTTCAGGTTGTGATGACCAAAACCGCAAAAGAATTTATCAGTCCGCTCACACTTGCAACACTATCTAAAAAACCGATATTAATCGAATTTTTTAATCCCGAAAACGGCGACTGGAACAGTCATGTTGATTTAGGATTGTGGGCGGATATTTTGCTCATTGCACCTGCAACCGCCAATACAATAGGGAAAGCAGCCGGTGGCATTGCCGATAATTTGCTGCTGACAACCTATCTTTCGGCAAAATGTCCCGTTTTTTGGGCTCCAACCATGGATTTGGATATGTACAATCACCCGACTGTGAGGCGAAATATTGAAATTTTAAAGTCTTTCGGCAATACGATTATCGAAGCCGAAACCGGCGAATTGGCAAGCGGGCTCGTAGGCAAAGGCAGAATGGCAGAACCGGAAAGCATCCTTGCCGTTTTAAAGAATTTCTTCAATCAAAAAAAAATATTCTCGGGCAAAAAAGTTCTGATTACAGCCGGTCCTACTTATGAAAACATCGACCCTGTGCGATATATCGGAAATCGTTCGAGCGGGAAAATGGGTTTTGCACTAGCCGATGTACTTTACGAACTCGGAGCCGATGTTACAATCGTGGCAGGTCCGGTGAAAATAAAGCCCGAAAATGCAGGTGTCAGGGTTGTTTCGGTGAACTGTGCCGAACACATGTTGGAAAAAACCAAAGAGTTGTTCGCAGATTCGCAAATAATTATTTTTGCCGCCGCCGTTGCCGATTACAAACCGAAAGAGATTTTGGATACCAAAATTAAAAAAAACGATGACACGCTGATACTGGAACTTGTAAAAAATCCGGATATCGCCGCCGTGCTTGCCAAAATGAAAAAGGATACTCAAATAACTGTCGGTTTTGCTTTGGAAACCGATAACGAATTGGAAAATGCACAATTGAAACTCGAACGCAAAAATTTTGATTTTATCGTCCTCAATTCGATGAAAGATGCCGGCGCCGGCTTTGAAGGCGATACTAATAAAATTACAATCGTTGATAAACGCAATATTATTCAGAAATTTGAGTTAAAAACAAAAAAAGAAGTCGCCCGCGACATCGTTCAAAAAATAATATCTCTTGATGAAACGTCCATGATTTAAGTAAAACACACAACGGCACAGCCCTCACGAACACAAAAAAATAAAAAAGTGAGTAAAAGCATGATTATAAGCGAAAAAAGCAAGTTACATGCACGGAATTTGTAAATTGTGCGTTTTGCTATCGCAAAAATATCTCGCCAAAATAAAATATAAACAGATGAAAAAAATAAAAGATAATCGCATGAACAAAGCCATTTTTTTTCTCGTTTTAACTCTATTTCCGTTTATTAACCAAGCTCAGGAATTGAATTGTTCGGTTCAAATAAATCACCAACAAATTCAGGGAACGAATATTCAGATTTTTCAAAGTCTTCAACGGTCGATTTCGGATTTTATGAATAACACTAAATGGACTGACAATGTTTTTTCCAATAGCGAACGGATTGAAGTTCAATTGATGATTAATATTTCGGATTATAACGGGATTGATAAATTCACCGGAACAATTTCGATACAAACGGCACGACCAATTTTTGGGACAAACTACAAAACAACCCTGATAAATTATAAAGAAAAGGATAATTTATTTCAATTTCAATATGTGGAACAACAAAATTTGGATTTTAACGATAATACGTTTAACACGAATTTAACCTCTGTATTAGCATTTTACGCATACATTTCCATTGGTTTAGATTATGATTCGTTCGGACTAAACAGCGGAACGCCGTATTATCAAAAAGCACAAAATATTGTAACCAATGCTCAAACAGCAGCCGAACCGGGTTGGAAAGCTTTCGAGAGTTCCGAAGAATCGAATCGCTATTATTTGATTGATAATTTGATGAGTAAAACCAACGGATCGATTCGCACATTTTTGTATCGCTACCACCGCTTAGGATTAGACCGCATGAGCGATAAAACCGAAATTGCACGAAACGAGATTACCGAATCTTTTTCCGATTTACAACGTGTCTATCGGGAAAAACCAAATTCGATGCTCCTGAAAATGATAATGACTGCTAAAACAGCCGAATTTGTCAATATATATCAAACCGCCCCGGATATTGAAAAGAAAAAAGCCTACAATATTTTGAAAGAAATAGACCCGGCTTCGCAAAAATTGGATAAAATTATGGAACAATAGTTAAGTTCACAACAGAATATCAGATGGGATTGTTGAGTTTAATTTTAATCGGTATCGGTTTATCCTTCGATACCTTTGCCGTTTCGGTATCCACAGGCTTAATTGTCGATAAAATTTCATTTCGGCAAGCCATTCGTTTTGCATTGATATTGGCACTTTTTCAGAGTATGATGCCCGCCATTGGTTGGGTTACCGGAACGACACTGAAAGATTCGGTGGCTGCTTTCGACCATTGGATTGCGTTTATTTTATTGTCTATTTTAGGCTTAAAAATGATTTACGACAGCATGGCATTTGATACTGATAATAATCGACCAAATCCTCTTCGTTTTAGTGTTGCTACAGGAATTGGACTGGCTACAAGTATTGATGCTTTGGTTGTTGGATTTAGTTTTGGTTTGCTCGAAGTACAAATTATTACTGCTGTTGTAATAATTGGTGGAATTACTTTTTTAGCTGCTATGTTGGGAATGCTTTTCGGGAAAAAAATCGGAATGCGATTCGGAAAAAAAATGGAAATTTTAGGAGGCTTGGTTTTAATCGGCTTGGGAACAAAAATATTATTAGAACATCTTTTTTTCAATTAAAAAACGTTAATTGTTTTCGGAGGATTTTACCCGAATTTTCCCTTAAAACTGCATTTTTGGCATAATTTTTCAACAGCTTTATGTTCGGCAAATCCATGATAAATAGACAATGAACGTTTGTTATTGATGATTTGAGAGAAATCTTCCGAAAAAATATTCCCCAAGGCAATAATTCCTTCCCCGTCCAAGCAACATGGTACCACGGTTCCGTCTGCCAAAATTGCAGCATGGGTTCGCAAAGCATGACAAAACCCTGAACTATTTTCATTGTTCGAGTTCAAATCGGGCCATTCGAACAATAAATCAAAATTTAAAAACAGGCGTTCTTGTATTTTGATACCCCGACCGGGTGTTATTATTTCTTCAATTTGCGAAATGTTAAACCGTTTTTCGATATGCGAAAGAATTTCACGATTTTTTGTTTTCAATAAATTTTCGCTATTATCAGCTTCTAAATTCCACAGACGAAAGGAAATGATTGTTTTTGTTTGATTCACAGCTTTTTCGGCAAAATCAAAAAGAGTATCAAAATAATTTAATTTTTGAAAAACAGGTAAATCTTTGTTGAAACTGTGTAATGAAAAATTAACTTGACGTAAAGCCTGTTTTCCTAATATTTTAGCCCCAACTGTATCAATCAGCACACCGTTGCTTGAAATATTGACGTGTAATTTGTAAAAATATGCCAAATCCAAAATTTTATCAATTTCGGGATGCATCAATGGTTCGCCTTTCACGTGCAAATATACGAAATCGGTAAATTCTGCAATGGATTT
This sequence comes from Draconibacterium orientale, assembly GCA_020721645.1. Taxonomy (GTDB): domain Bacteria; phylum Bacteroidota; class Bacteroidia; order Bacteroidales; family JAADGE01; genus DYMH01. The sequence goes on along the minus strand of DYMH01000089.1, from coordinate 9,183 downwards.
GAAAATATGTTCAATTTCAGGCAAGCTCATAAACGCATTTCGGCGACGAGAACTCGGGCAAAATGGGCAATTTAAGTTGCACACATTGGTAATTTCAATGTAAATTTTCTTAAATCTTTTCACAAACTTTCAGTGTTTTAACAATATGCAGATAATTTTTTCGCTTAAAATATTTTCATTAAATCACATAATTTCGTCACAACCTGCGATTTGGTTTTTATAAATTTTTCTTTTGAATGGTGCCCGTTTGCAACAATAATACAATCGATTCCAATCATTTCAGCCGTTTCAAAATCGTGCATCGTATCGCCGATGAGTACAATTTGCGATTTATCGAAATTGATTTTTTCTGTCATTTTTAATCCGTTTTCGCTTTTTCCACCTGCGTAATCATCTGTTAAACCTGAAACATGCGTAAAATATTTGCGGATTGAATAATGTTCCAGTTCCTCTTCCAATTGTTTTTGATTGCGTGCCGATAATACCGATTGCGAAATGCCTTTGTCGCTCAAATGTTGGAGAATTTCATGTGCAAAAGGGTGTAATTCCATTTCACTTCGTCGGTTGTCGTAGCGTTGAATAAACTCTAAACCAAGCACATCAAAAGGTTCAGCTTCAAAATCGAAGCCCAATTTTGCATAATACGTAGCAACCGGAAAATCGAAAACAGAACGATATTTTTCGAGAGACAAAAGTGGTAAATTTCGAGCTTTCAACATCCGGTTCATCACCGATACCGACAAATCGACATCATTTAATAATGTGCCGTTATAATCCCAAATCACATGTTTATAGTGTATCATAAAGTTTTTGTGTCATTATGGAAAATTAAAATCTGCAATTTTGACATACTTTTTTAAACGGCATGTTCTTTGACAGTTTTCGACGGATAAAATTAGAATAATTATAACTAAAAAAAATATAGATATGCAAAAAGGTAAGATAAACGTAACTTCGGAAAATATTTTTCCGATAATTAAAAAATTTCTCTATTCCGACCACGAAATCTTTCTGCGTGAACTGGTTTCTAACGCCGTTGATGCAACCCAAAAACTGAAAACGCTTTCTTCCAAAGGCGAATTTAAAGGCGAATTGGGCGATTTAACCATTCGTATCAAGCTCGATAAAGAAGCCAAAACATTAACGGTTTCTGATGCCGGAATTGGGATGACAACCGAAGAAATCGATAAATATATCAATCAAATTGCATTTTCGAGTGCCGAAGAGTTTCTCGAAAAATACAAAACAGATGCTCATGCAATTATCGGACATTTTGGCTTGGGATTTTATTCAGCTTTTATGGTTTCGGAACGTGTCGAAATCCGCACCAAATCTTACAAAGATGAAGCACAAGCCGTCCGTTGGGAATGCGACGGAAGTCCGGAATATCAAGTAGAAGACATCGAAAAAGAACAACGTGGAACCGATATTATTTTACATATCGATGAAGAATCTACAGACTTTTTAGAAGATTCGAGAATCGAAGAACTTTTGAAAAAATATTGCAAATTTCTGCCCGTTGAAATCGGTTTTGGACAAGAAAAAGAGTGGAAAGACGAAAAATATGTCGAAACCGGAAAAGATAAAATTATCAACAACCCAACACCGGCTTGGACCAAAAAACCTGCCGACCTGAAAGACGAAGATTACAAAGCTTTTTATCACGAAATGTATCCTACAACTTTCGAGGATCCGTTATTTAATATTCATCTAAACGTAGATTATCCGTTCAATTTAACAGGAATTTTATATTTCCCGAAAATTAAAAATAACCTCGAAATACAAAAAAATAAAATACAACTCTATTCAAATCAAGTATTTGTTACAGACCATGTTGATGGTATTGTTCCCGACTTTTTGATGCTCCTGCACGGGGTTTTGGATTCGCCCGATATTCCGCTCAATGTATCGAGAAGTTATTTGCAAAGCGACCAAAATGTAAAGAAAATTTCGGCTCACATCACAAAAAAAGTTGCCGACCGCTTGCACGAAATTTTCAAAGAAGACCGAACAAAATTTGAAGAAAAATGGGACGACCTCAAACTTTTTGTCGAATACGGTTCGCTCACCGATGAAAAATTTTACGAAAAAGCTGCTAAATTCTTCCTCTTTAAAAATACAGATGGAAAATATTTTACACTCGATGAATACGAAACATTGGTGAAAGAAAATCAAACAGATAAACATAAGAATATCATTTATTTATACACCGATAAAACCGAAGAAAGATACAGTTTTATTGAAGCTGCAAAATCCAAAGGTTATGATGTTTTAATCATGGACGACCAACTTGCTCCGCATTTTATCAATCATTTGGAACAAAAATTGACAGGCAAACGCTTTGTTCGTGTCGATTCGGACGTTGTAGAAAAAATGATTGAAAAAGAAGACGGTTTTGAATCGAAATTAAGCAAAGACGATGAAGACAATCTCTTGCCCGTTTTCCGCAGTCAAGTTCCTTCGGACAGCACGTATTTCGTACAATTTGAACCAATGGCAGATACCGCAAATCCGGTTATTGTAACACAAAACGAATTTATGCGACGCATGAAAGATATGTCGGCACTCGGTGGAGGTATGGCAGGCTATTACGGACAAATGCCCGACAGTTATAATCTGGTTGTCAATGCAAATCATGCTTTGGTACAAAAAATTAAAGACGATGTTTTGAAAAATGCAGGCGAAGAACTGAAAAAATTCGATGCCGAAATAACTTCCGTTAAAAAAGACCAAGAAGCCTTGGAGGCTTTAAAAAAGGACAAAAAAGAAGAAGAAATTCCGCAGGAAGAAATGGATAAGGCAGAAGAATTGGACAAAAATTTGCGTGAAATTGAAAAGAAAAAAGAAGCAATTTTGGCAGAATACGGCAAAAACAATAAGTTGGTAAAACAAATGATAGACCTCGCTTTATTGGCAAACAATATGCTTAAAGGCGAAGCACTTACAAAATTTGTAAAGCGAAGTGTTGAATTGATAGAAGAGTAGAAAATGAGATAATTAAGTAATGGTTAATTATAAATTGTTAATGAAGTAATAATCTGATTTTGATAAGAATACGGACATTATTATACTCAAATAAATCTGTCCGATTACTTAGGTTTTTTTACCGCATTTATTGGTCATTTTTAATGACCTTAAATTCACATGTCTCTTGCAAAGTCGCAGAGACGCAGCGATTTAAAAATAAATCAGGTGAATAGGTCTCTTTGCTACTTAGCGTCTTTGCGAGAAATAAAAATAAACTTCCGGAATTTAGGAATGATATAAATAAACGACAGACATTTGTTTTGTCGTTTTTTTTTTGTAGGAAAATTCTAATTAAAACAGTATATTTGTTTTGTTGTAAAAGCATACTCAAATAAAATGGAACTCCAATTAGACCTAACAAAACGCTATAACTTTGCCGATTATCTGACATGGGCAGATGATAAACGCCGTGAATTGATCGACGGTTTCATAAAAATGATGACACCGGCACCGTCTACAAATCACCAGCGAATTGAGATCAGTTTAGCACGTGAAATTAGCTGGTTTTTAAAAAAGAAAAAATGCGAGGTTTTTATCGCTCCTTTCGATGTACGCCTCCTAAATTCGGGAAACGAAAAAGAAAATGAAAAAATATTTACAATCGTTCAACCCGATATTTGTGTAATATGCGACCGCTCAAAACTCGATGAAAAAGGCTGTGTCGGCTCACCGGATATGATTGTGGAAATTGTTTCGCCCTCGAACACAAAACACGATACCGAAGACAAATTCCGATTGTACGAAAAGCACGGCGTTCGTGAATATTGGATTGTATTTCCTTATGAAAAAACAATAAACGTATTTCTTTTGGGCGATGCCGGAAAATATGAAATTATCGGTATGTATTCCAATGATTCCAAAGTGCCGGTGAATATTTTTAACGGCGAATTAGTCATTGATTTAGAAGAGATTTTTGAAGAATAAAAATTTTATAAAATGGAACTCCAATTAGACCTAACAAAACGCTATAACTTTGCCGATTATCTGACATGGGCAGATGATAAACGCCGTGAATTGATCGACGGTTTCATAAAAATGATGACACCGGCACCGTCTACAAATCACCAGCGAATTGAGATCAGTTTAGCACGTGAAATTAGCTGGTTTTTAAAAAAGAAAAAATGCGAGGTTTTTATCGCTCCTTTCGATGTACGCCTCCTAAATTCGGGAAACGAAAAAGAAAATGAAAAAATATTTACAATCGTTCAACCCGATATTTGTGTAATATGCGACCGCTCAAAACTCGATGAAAAAGGCTGTGTCGGCTCACCGGATATGATTGTGGAAATTGTTTCGCCCTCGAACACAAAACACGATACCGAAGACAAATTCCGATTGTACGAAAAGCACGGCGTTCGTGAATATTGGATTGTATTTCCTTATGAAAAAACAATAAACGTATTTCTTTTGGGCGATGCCGGAAAATATGAAATTATCGGTATGTATTCCAATGATTCCAAAGTGCCGGTGAATATTTTTAACGGCGAATTAGTCATTGATTTAGAAGAGATTTTTGAAGAATAGATTTATGATGCAGGGTAAGGGAAAATCAACATGTAAGAATATTTAGACTTACATACTTAAGCAATACCTCGTATTCCTTGCAGGTGTTCAAATGCGGATTTTAACAAGGACACTTAAAATATTTTGGCATTTATTGACTATTTTCGGGTGCTACATAAAATTCAGGAAACCTCGTGAATCAACGGTATTGGTTAAGTAAATAAGTCTAAGAATATTTATAATAATTGAGTTTGGTCTAAAAAGATTAAAAACAAAAAATTCACGCAAAGACGCAAAAACGCAAAGTTTTAGATTACAGCTAATTATAACTTCTTGATTTTACAACTTTACATAAAAAAAGGACTTTTTATACTGCGCTCATTATTGTATTTCAACAAATAAGTTCCGGCAGATTTCACTTGTTCAAGTGTTTAAAGTTTCGATTTTTTCTTATAATTCTTGGAAAATCTGCCGGAACTTGCGGATTTAAGGATAAAGTCTAATCGGTATTCGTTATACAAGATATAGACCGGCATTTTATGCATCTTTCAGGCTTCCTTTTTGTGTCTTGATACTTGATACCGGTGTCTTGATACTTATGTCTGTCTTTTAATAATGAAAACTGCTGTCGCTCAAAAATTCGCGTAAAATAGACGTTGGCGGAATTTCTTTTTCGGGAATATCTTTAAAATACGACAGGAATTTTAATAAACGTGCCGCTTCTGCATATTCCGGTTCGGTTTGCCAAATTTCTTTGAGTAAAGGTTCGGCGTGTTTTTTAATAACACCCAATTCGTATAAAAGTGCTGAATTAAACATCACATCGGCGTTTTCCTGGTAAGGGAAAATATTTTTTTCTTCTCCGCGTCTCACACTCGACCAACGTTTCAGCGTGTCCAGAGCCGAATAACCACGATATTTGTGGTCGCGAATAATGCGACGCAACAGTCGGTTATCGGTTGTTGGAATACGGTTGTGTCCATCGATTCCGATTTGCGTGAGAGCCGAAACATAAATTTTAAATTTCAAAGCATCATCAATTCGTTCGGATAATTTCGGATTTAGTGCATGAATACCTTCAACAATGATAATTGTGCCTTTGTGAATTTTTAGTGTCGAACCATCGAAAAATCGGTTTCCGGTTTCAAATGAAAATTTAGGAATTTCTACTGTTTTCCCTTCATTTAAGTCGATGATATTTTGATTAAATGTCTCTAAATCAAGTGCATCGATTGATTCAAAATCGTAATCGCCGTTTTCGTCGAGTGGTGTTTTATCGCGATCGACAAAATAGTTGTCCAATGAAATTTGAACGGGGTGCATTCCGGCAACTTTCAATTGAATGTCCAAACGTTTCGAGAAGGTTGTTTTCCCCGAAGATGATGGTCCCGAAACGAGTATCAATTTTACATTTTCGCGAGATTTTATAAGCTCGGCAAGTTGTGCAATTTTTTTTTCGTGCAGAGCTTCTGCCAACTTTATCAATTCACCGCCGTATCCGGCAATTACTTGTTCGTTGACTAAGCCGATGTCTTTGGCATTCAGAATATGAGCCCAACGTTGGTGTTCTCTGAAAACATCGAACATTTTGTCTTGTAAAACAATCGGTCGTAAGTGATTTGGTTTCTTGCGTTCAGGAATTCGCAGGAGCATTCCGTTGTACATTTGTACCAAATCGAAAACTTTTAGGTATCCGGTCGAAGGTACAAGATAACCATAAAAATAGTCGTTCAAATTCCCCAAAGTGTATATCGAAGTGTACAGCGATGTACTTTGGCTAAACAATCTGGCTTTTTCGTGGTAGTTATTTTTTTTAAAAATATTGATTGCGTCTTTATTGAGAATATCTCGACGAATGAAGGGAATATCTTCTTCAACGATTTCACGCATTCGACTCTCGATGTCTGAAATCACATTCAGGTCGGTAATAAATCCTTCGCCGATTAATTCGCAGAAATAGCCGTTAGACACCGAATGTTCGATTCGCAACTGAACATTGGGGTAAAGATCTTTTATGGCTTTCATCAGCATAAACGAAAGTGAACGTATGTACATTCGCATTCCGTCTTGGTGTGTGATGTCGATAAATTTTATCGTCTTTGACTTGAAAATTTCGTAAGATAATTCTTCCAATTCGTTGTTCACCATAGCTCCTACAATTGGATATTTGGTTTCAATTTTTTGGTCGTGCATTATCTCTTGTAAGCTTGTTCCAAGTGGGTATTCTGTTATTATATCGTTGTTTTTAATTTTTATTTCGATACGTTTTCCCATTTTTTTGTTATTAATTGTGAAGTTGTTCCGATAAATTTTTTTTAGGATATAATTTTTTATTTAGAGATTTTAAAAATGATAATTTTCCGTTGAATTACCAAAAATGAAATTTTCCTGTTATATCAAGTGGCGACAATTTGTTGATGTGATGATTTGTTGATGTGATGATTTGTTGATGTGATGATGAGTTGATGTGATGATGAGTTGATGTGATGATGTGTTGATGTGATGATTTGTTGATGTGATGATGTGATGATGAGTTGATGTGATGATGTGATGATGTGTTGATGTGATGATTTGTTGATGTGATGATGAGTTGATTTGTTGATGTGATGATTTGTTGATGTGATGATGTGATGATGAGTTGATGTGATGATATGTTGATATGTTGATGTGATGATTTTGTTGATGTGAAAATTTGGAAATTTAGTTTTTAGTTTTTAGTTTTTAGATTTTAGTTTTTAGATTTTAGTTTTTAGATTTTAGATTTTAGTTTTTAGATTTTAGTTTTTAGATTTTAGTTTTTAGATTTTAGTTTTTAGATTTTAGTTTTTAGATTTTCGTTTAGCTCAATCCCCCAAACAATACAAAAATCCATTTCGCGAAGCCACATATATTTTTTTATTCCAAACAATAGGCGATGCTTCCACCGGAATACCCAAAATTTTATCTATCAATTTAAAATTCATTTTTTTGTTTTTAGTTTGATATTCAAATAGATATATTCCTGAACTACTGCATGCAATAATTTTATTTTCAATAATCACAGGCGACGAAATACCGGAGCCTATTGAATATTTAAACAGTAATTGCGGAGTAACATATTCAGTTTTTTCATCAGGCGAACGGACTTTTTTTGTTGTATCAATTGCCATATAATCAATAACATACAGATTTCCGTCGATGCCCGAAAAGGCAGCAATTTTCGGAAGTGTATCTGCTTCATTGTAACTGTCGTTCACTGCAACAGTCCCCACAATTCCGCCTTCCCATTCGCCGAACTGTTTGTTTTCGGTCGGAAAAAACCATTCCACGGCTTGCGCTTCCGATTTTTCGGGGTCGAGTTTCAAAACGCCGCCTTGCCCTTTAATATATTGCCGTTCGAGCGGTACAAGTATTTTGTTGTCTTTTGTTACAACCGGTGTCCCATCAATATCGGTGGCAAGATAGAAATTCCAATCCAACTTTTTGGTTTTCAGGTTGTAAGAATAAATTCTTGAACAGGCGGCAATAATAATTTTATTGCCCAGCAGAGTGGGAGAGGATTCGGTAACAAAATTTCGCCCATGCAATAAAATATCGCTGTCGTTGAAAAGGATATGTTCTTTAAATACAAAAGGTTGCAGAATACTGTCTTTGAGATGTGCAAACGAATTGTCGGGATTAAAAATCGTAAAAATTCCGTTTTCCAAACCGATGTATGCCGTATCGTTCAAAACCAATGTCGAAGCATCAACATCGCGGCTGTAACTATACGTACGTCGCACATTCATTCGCCACAGTTCTTTTCCGGTGAGCAGAGAAATGCCCCGAAAACTTGGTATTACTTTTGCATTCCAATCGTTTTTATATCCATAGCGACTGCCTTGCAGTATAACAAACCGATTTTCGGGCAAATCGGCATGAGGATTTTCCCAAATGGTTCCGGTACCTTTTATAATATCATCGAAACGATATTTCCAAACGACTTTTCCGGTGTTTGCGTCAATTTTTCGCAAGTTATAATCATAAGCACCTTGTATAATGTAGGGTTTTCCGTTTTCTAATACCAATAAAGGCTGCCCGGTCCAGCCGGCACCCGCCCATATTTTTTGAATGTCTTTAACAAGACTTTTTCCGCTTCCCAAATCTATTTTCCATTTCAATTTTAGATGTGAAGGTGGATTTTCGCCGTAATAATTTCGTTTATCGTTTCCTCTAAAAGTTTTAATAACAACAGTAATATCATTCTCGTTTTGAGAAAAACTTGTTTGAATTTGAAGAAATATCAAAAAGATTGAGAATACAAATTGAGAAACCGACATTTATACTTTGATTGGTTGATTTTTTGATGCGCAGATTGCTTTTAGGAACATGTTAAAAAATAGTCCGATAGCAGCGGTACTTCGCATTTCTTTCTTTGCGGTAAAAAAATATTATTCAAAATATTTAACCGCAGAGAACCGCGAAAGTTTTCACAAAGAGCCGCAAAGAAATACAGACATTAATTTAGTGCATATTCCTTAATATCAAATAGTTAAAAAAAATATAAAACGCAATTTATGACCGTGCTTAGTATATTTGTAATTATTAGTTGTCCATTGTCCATTGTCCATTGTCCATTGTCCATTATCCATTATCCATTATCCATTGTCCATTGTCCATTGTCCATTGTCCATT
>DYMH01000229.1 GCA_020721645.1 Draconibacterium orientale | reverse complement strand
TCATGCTTTTGGTGTGAGAACTTGCTCTCATGGGCGTTTCATCTGTTTATATTTTTTTAAGGTTAGATGGAAGTCCACGTTTTGCAAAAATCATGTACGTTTCATATGTTTATAATTATATTTTGGGGAGATATTTTTTTGTTAGTAAAACTGCACAAATTGCTTATTCCATTTGCGTTAAATGATTATGTCTTATAATCATACGCTACTCACTTTTTTAATTTATTTTTTTGTTCGTGAGGGTTTAGCAGTTTTGTGTTATGCGAAAATGATGAACGTTTCGTGTTTAATCTATGATATCATGTTACCATGGAAATCAACAAGCCGTTTCTTGTATATGGGTTAATTAATCTCATTTGTAAAGCAAACAAAATTGATACCAATTTTTGATTGAAAAAAAATAAAATAGCAGTCGAAATTTTTCCGAAATCAATTCAGTTAAACTTTAAAAAATCACCTGAACACTTACCCGCAAACCAAATTTCTGAATGCCCGGATTATCCAAATGCGACAAACGCCAAATGGCATCAACCCTCAGGAATTTCAAGATGTTTTCCAAGCCTACGCCGGCTTCGAAATAGGGTTTCGACACATCGGACAGGGTTCCGGGAAATTGATATTCGTCGCGGTTTTTGTCTTGCAACGAGCCGATGACGCCTTTTCCATAGATTACTTCGCGGAATTTCAAATGTCTGATTAATGGAACTTTGTTAAGAAATAATCCTTGAAAATGATGTTCAAAATATCCGCTAACGTAGCGGTCGCTGGCAAATTCGTAGAAATTCATCAAATTAAACGAATAGGGGTCGAACACATAGGTTTCGTTTCCTTCGTGCAATTTGAGCAATGGAAACGGCACAGTTCCCCATATTTGCCCTGCTTCAACTCCGTATTTTAATTTTCCCAGCGGACCTACAAAAAGATAATGTGTGAGATTTGCCTGTAATTTCGAGTATTCGTAATCCGAATCGAAAGCTCCTTTAATTCCGTATGAATACGACACGTCGAGAACCGGGAATTTTGAACCAAGATATATGCGTGTAAATTCGCCGTCGAGATATTTTTCGTTCACAGCTGAATGTAAACCCAGTGATGCCTCGGAAACTTGAATTTGAGATTTCCAAGTTCCGTCGGATTTTATAAAAGGAATTGCTGCGGAAGGATAAATTTTCTTTGTCGTAATACTTGCGTGGTTCATAAACCCTTTAAACCATTCGCGGTCGAGTTTTATTTCTAATTTATCTTGAAGCAGCATTTGGTTATTCGAGTTCCGACTGAACAGTGTTGCCATAATATTGTCTTCGGTAAACGCATTGGGACTCAAACCAAGCTGTGTCATGTCTGAAGTGTATCGTATTGAAGCCATGGTCCATGGATTTTTCTTAAATTTATAACGAACGCCGGCACCGTACTTGAAACGTTGGTCGCCTAATCCGTAGGCAATGTGTCCGCTGTATTCAATTTTTGTACTGAAATCGTTGCTGGTTCTGCCGCCTACGCGAAAACGATGTCCTTCGATGGCGTTGTAACTGTATGTCTTAAAATACGGTCCGTATTCAAATTTCCCTATTTTATAATATCCGCCGGTTAGCATCATCACAATATCGCTCATGGTGCGAAAAACCGGAATGTTTTGAATGGAATCGACCATTCCGTAGATTTTCCTTTCTTTCGTTGTCAGCTCTTCGTGCCGCTGTTCGCTCCAATATGTGGTATCTTTGAGCGAGGCATCGGGCAGCACAATGAGTTCTTGCGGAACGGCCGCATTGAAAAAATTATCATCGTAATCGACATTGAGTTTGATATTTTTTCGGGTTGTGGTTTTATTTCCGAAAAACCCGGCGGTGAGATGCGTTAAATTAAAATCGGCAGATACAATTTCTTTGGACGGAAACCACAAACTGTCTTGTATTTTCTCAAATTCTTGAATAAAAAATAAGTCTTGTACAAAATTGATATTGACTCCCTGAGCAATACGTGCCGATATTTTCTTTACGGCAAAAGAGCTGTCGGCAATCCACATATCGCCTTTGAAAGTATATTCTTGTTTTCGACGCGGTTTGTAAGTTAATTGAAAACACCACGAATTGTCGATAAACGCACTGTCGGTGAGGTAGTAATCGTAAACCAACAACCCGTTTACTGCAATAGGACTCACAAATTGTTTTTCCATCACATTGATATAATTGTCGTAAACATTGACATCTAAATACATTTGCCCCGTAAATTGATTGAAACTTTCATTTTTTATTCCCGAAACCTGAACGGCTTTAATCACTTCTTTTTCTTTTTTCGGTGATCGACGGAAATAATAATCCGAAAGTGTTTCGGAAATCAACACAGGCAAATACACTTTCCCCGAAGCTGTTGCCGTATCGACATTATCGAAAATAAATTTGAATTGCCGCAAGGCTTTTTTGTCTTCAATTTTTGTATTGAAATTGTTGATGTCCAACTCCATTTTATTGTACTGTTCGTAGCTGTAACTTGTAAATTTGACCGGATTGTTTTGTTTTCGATGTTTAATCACTTTTTTCATCAGAATATCAGCAGGATTCACGCCGGCATGAACAACAACTTCGCCCAAAGTAAAATCCGCAGGTTTCAAGAGGATATTAAATTCCTGAAAACTGCCTCTTTTTACTGCAACTGTTTGAGTTATATAACCTACACAAACAAATTGGACAGAATCTACTTTCAATCGAGTGTCCAAAAAATAAATCCCTTCAAAATCCGAAACTGTTCCCACGCCTGTTTTCGGAAATGATACATTGGCAAACGGAATTGCTTCTTTGGAAACAGCATCTTTTATGGTTCCTTTAATCTTTGTGACAACTTGGGAAAAACCGGCAGAGGCTAGAAAAACTAAAAAAAGCGAAATACTGATTAAAATTATTGGACGTTTTGTTTTCATGTGTAAATAAATTAATATAATACTAAATTTCAGATAGATATAATAATC
>DYMH01000008.1 GCA_020721645.1 Draconibacterium orientale | reverse complement strand
AGAACTTAATCGTCATAATATCGGTTTGCAAGATAAAAAAATGAATGTAAAAGATTATAATTTTTGTGTCGATAAATTTTCTGATAATGTTTATCGCTTCATTTACAAGAATATACACAACAAAGAAAAAGCCAAAGATCTGGTGCAGGACAGCTACGAAAAATTATGGATAAATCGCAATTCCGTTGATTTCATCAAAGTCAAATCATATCTCTTCACCACAGCTTATCATACAATGATTGACATGATTCGGCGTGAGAAAAAGTTTTCGGACAATTTCGAAAATGCCTCAAAAACTCTGAGTCATAACGAAAAATATTCCGATTTACAGGAAATATTGCATTTTGCCATCGAAAAATTACCCTGCGACCAAAAAGCCGTTCTCATGCTTCGCGATTACGAGGGTTATTCGTACAAAGAAATTTCCGATATCACGAAACTCTCCGAAGCGCAAGTGAAAGTCTATATTTACAGAGCACGTGTTTTTTTGAAAGATTTTATCAAATCACCTGAAAATGTGCTATAAATACAAGATTTGAGAAAGTGAATATCATTATCAAACTTCAAAAAAAATGAAAATTACACGAAATAACTACGAAATATATTTTCTCGACTTTTACGACGGAAGTCTTAATGTTGAGGAAAAGGTTGATTTACAGGTTTTTTTGGAATCAAATTCGGATTTAAAATCGGAATTTGTAAATTTTGAAAATCTTACCATACAAGCCGAAACATTAAATTTTTCAGATAAGCAAGATTTGAAAAAAATTCCGGAAAACTCTCTTTTTGAGATTTCCGACTTTGAATATTTATGTGTGAGTGATATTGAAAACGATATTTCGGACGAACAAAAATCGAATTTATTAAATCAAATTAAAATATCGACCGAAAAAAGGTTTATTTATAAAACCATTGCAAAAACTAAACTTCATGCCGATTTATCGATAAAATATCCTTTGAAAAACAGAATTAAAAAGTTTGCAATCGGCTTCGACCGCCATTTTATCTATAAACTGTCGGCAGCTGCTGTTCTATTGATACTTATCGGTTTTTCGATTCGGTTTTTTTATTCCGATACAAATATCGACCAAAACAATACCGCAAATTTATCTATCACCAAAAATAAATTAGCAATCGATTATTTTTCAATGCTTTATAAACAGGAATTAAAAAATACGGCACCGCCGGAAAAGCAAAATATAAAAAGTCCGATTATTCAAACTGCAAATATCGACAACTCGATAACTTTTTCTGAAATTCTTACCGATACGGCATTGGTTTTGACAGCTTCGTTCGAAAATTTACCCATTCGTAACGAAATTATTACAAAATCTCCCATTGTATTGCAAAAATATCAATTTAAAAGCAAACAGTTTACGGAAAAGAAAGAGAGAATCAATATTTTTTGGGCTGTCGCCGAAAAAACATTGAAAATATGGAATTTTTCCACAAACGGGAAAATCGAAATGCAAAATAAATATAACGATTACGGACAAATCGAAAAACTGACAGTTTATTCTTCAAACTTCATGTTTTCAAAAACATACAGAAAATTTTAACGATATAAACTTTTTTTTGTAACTTTTTGAAACACCTAAACGTCCTATTTGAAACAATTATAAAATCAGTAAATAGTTATTTAATTAAAAAACACCATGAAAAAGATCTGCATTTTACTTTCCGCATTTTTTATTTTTTCTTTGATAATAACTTCTCAAGCTTTTGCCCAAAAAGATACGACTGAAGTTAATTTGGGAAGAAAAAAAATAATTATCATCGAAGGAAAAATTAAAAAAGAACGCGAAATTGAAAACCTCGAAAAAGGTAAGGAAACATTTGAAAACGAAGTCGAAAAAGCAAAAGAAGATTCGGAAAAACTCAAAGAAATGAACGAAGAATTGCTTTCAAAAAAAATGGAGACGGTTTCGGATTCGTTAAAAATATCTATCGAAAAACAAATTGAAATTAACGAAAAACTAATTGCCGAAAACGAAAAGAAAATCGAAGCTTTCGGCAAAGGTATCGAAGAAATTGAAAAAGGTATTGCACAAATGAAAATAGAATGCGACAGTCTCGAAATTTCCGGTAAAGAAGGAAAATCGTGGAATTTTGAACAAGACTCGTCTAAATTCGATGCCCATTGGTCGGGATTTCAGCTGGGTTTCAATAATTTTTTGAATAAAAACTATCAATTGGCAACCGATGACGAAGCCGGAATTTTGAGACTGAAACCCGAAAATTCAGTTGGTTTTTCGCTCAATTTAGTTGAATACAACTTTTCACTTTTCAAAAGCAAACACACAGGTTTTGTAACAGGTTTGGGCTTCGATTGGAACAGTTTTTCGTTGGAAGATAATTCTGATTTTGTTGTCAATCAAAATGTTTTGACAAGTGTTGCCGTAGATCGCGAAATCAGAAAATATTCCAAAAACAAATTCAACATGACTTATTTAACCATTCCTCTTTTGTTTGAATATCAGATACTTGCCGGGAAAAAGGATTTTTTTGTAAATTTTGGAGGTACTGCTTCGGTTCGTTTGTGGTCGAAACAAAAACAAAAATATGACGAAAACGGCAATCAACGGTTAAACCGAACAAAAGACGATTTCGAGCTTTCGCCTTTTCGACTCGGAGCTACTGCAAAAATAGGCTACGGACCGATTTCACTTTATGCAAATTATTCTTTCACACCTCTTTTAAAAACAAATCACGGACCGGAACTTTATACTTTTACTGTCGGTCTGGCACTCATTAACTTCTAAAAAGTTAAAATGCAAAAAAGCCTGTCGCAAGAAATACGACAGGCTTTTTTATGTTTGTTATTAAAAAAAACTATTTTTTACGGTCTTCACAAAATTTTATAATTCTGTCGGCAGCTGCTTTTAATGTTTCATCTGATTTTGCAAAACAAAAACGAAGTACGCATGCCTTTTGTGAATCGTGATAAAATGCTGACATAGGAATGCCCGAAATTTTATATTCTTTGGTCATCAATTCCGCCAATTCTGTATCTTTCCCATCAAAAATATCACTGAAATCGACAGCCTGAAAATAGGTTCCCGAAGAGGGAATAATATTTAGTCCGGAATTTTTCAAATATTTTAAAAAAGTATCTCTTTTTTTCTGATAAAAAGAATTCAATGAGAGATAATTTTCCGGATTTTCGAGATGCTGTGCCAAAGCGTATTGAATAGGTGTATTGACCGAAAATACATTAAATTGATGAATTTTGCGAAATTCCTTCATAATTAATTCAGGTGCAATAATATAGCCCATTTTCCAACCCGTTGCATGAAAAGTTTTCCCGAAAGAAGAAACGATGATGCTTTTTTCTGCCAAACTCGGATATTGAGCCACACTGAAATGTTCCTTTTGGTCAAAAACGATGTGTTCATATACTTCATCGCTCAAAATCATTATTTTGGTACCCGAGACTAATTTTTGCAGCATTTTTAAATCTTCAGCAGTAAAAACATATCCCGAAGGATTTTGCGGCGAGTTGATAATGATGAGCGAAGTTCGGGAAGTAACCAATTTATTGACTTTGTCCCAGTCGATACTATAATTGGGGTGTTTCATTTGAACAAAAACCGGAACGCCGCCATTGAGCCGAATTGCAGGTACATAACTGTCGTAAGCTGGTTCAAAAACAATGACCTCATCGTTTTCGTGAACAAAAGCAGTAATTGCCGTAAAAAGAGCTTGCGTTCCGCCTGCGGTAACAGTAATTTCGGTTTCCGGATTATATTTTGCCGAATATAATTTTTCTGTTTTTTCTGCAATTTTTTTTCGTAACTCCGCAACGCCGGGCATTGGTGCGTATTGATTTTTTCCTGCTTTCATTTGAGCATGAATTAAATCAATCAATTCTTCGGAAACAGGAAAATCCGGAAATCCCTGCGATAAGTTAATTGCATTGTTTTCGACAGCCATTTTTGTCATCACAGCGAAAATGGAGGTCCCAACATTAGGGAGTTTTGAACGTATCATTGTTTTATATTTTTGAAGTACAAAAGTAGTAAAATAAGTCAATTCGCAAATTGGATAACCCTGAAATGATGTATATTTTACAGAGGTTTTATAAGCCTTAATACCTTTTTACTAAGCGAACAGGAATTAACGCAATAAAAAATCCAATGGTGGAAACCGATATAAAAGTTGTAATGAAATCGGTAAAAAGTAATTTAACGGGATACGCTTGAATAATGAAATTTCCATTTTCAGGAAAGCGTATGATTTGAAATTTTATCTGTAATATAACAATAATAAAGCCTAATATAAGTCCGAATAATGCTCCGATTACAGAAATCAGCCAACCTTCAAATAAAAATATTCTGCTCACCAATCTGTTTGAAGCTCCAAGGTTTTTCATCGTTATAATGTCCTTTTTTTTCTCGATAATTAGCATGGTTAGAGAGCCTGTTATGCTGAATGAAGCAATAATGATAACAAAAAGTAAGATGAAAAATACAGCCCATTTTTCGGTGTGCATTATTTTAAAAAGAAAGGCGTGTTGTTCATATCGGTCTTTAACCCAAAAATTTGTTCCGAGCAAATCGGAAATTTGTTTTTTTACTTTTTCTACATTATCGCCATTTACAATTTTCAATTCCACGGCACTCACTTCTTTAGCAGACCGCCCTGTGAGTTCGCGAAGGCCGCTGATGTCGATGATAATATACTGCTCGTCAAATTCTTGATCCACCGATACTATGCCGGACGGAACTATCGAAATTCGATTGAACATTTCTGTCGGATTGCTAATGGTGGACTGAATGCGTTCGGGAATCCAAAGTGAAATTGGTGAGTAATTATCGATATTTATAGACAAGGCATAAGCAAGTCCGATGCCCAAAACACCTGCTTTTTGAGTGCCTGAACTTGTGGAATAAACACCCTGTACGATGAGTGAATCAATTTTGTTGAGATGATTAAAATTTTTGGATACACCTTTTAATATTGCAATTTTTTGCCTGTCTTCCAATTTAACTAAAACATTATCTTCCAAAGATTCGGCAAAAACAGCGATGCTTTTCAACTTTTTGAGTTGTTCAAATTTTGGGGAGTCTATCGAAAAAACTTTTCCTTTTCGCGAAATAATTTTCAAATCCGGGTCATAATTGTTCTGCATTTTTTGAATTAAGTCGTCGAACCCGTTGAAGACCGAAAAAATAATAATGAGTGCAGAAGTCGATATTGCAACCACAGAAACCGAAATTAAAGAAATAATATTGATAGCATTGTGCGATTTCTTAGAAAATAGGTATCGCCGAGCAATATATATCGATAGATTCATCTATGGACCGGTATTATTTTAGGAGTTGGTCTATTTTTGCAGCATAGTCCAACGAGTCATCAATAAAATAGGATAATTCAGGCATTTTACGAAGCTGATTTTTTAAAATCTGAGACAATTCATATCGAATCGTTTTACTGTTCAGTTGAATAAGTGACAAAACTTCGGCTGTTTTTTCTGTCGGAAAAACACTGATATATGCACGAGCTTGGCTTAAATCGTCAGAAACACGGACAACCGTAACCGAAATGATACTTTTGAGAAAAATATCATTCTTCTTTTGAAAGATGATGCTCAATTCTTTTTGCAATAAACGCGAAATTCTTTGTAAACGAGTGGAATCCATACAATAATCTATTTTCGGCAAAGATAATTAAAAAACTTCAATAACTTAACTCATTGTTTTTCGATATTTATTCGTAATTTTGAACTCAATCGAAAAAAAACATTTTTTCACATCACTAACTAAAAATATAAATTATGTTCGCAGCAAACATTTATAAACAAAGACGAAATACTCTTGTTCAAAAAATAAAAGTTGGACTTCTCTTTTTCCCCGGAAATACCGAAGTTCCTTACAATTATCCTGCAAACACATACACATTTAGGCAAGACAGCAATTTTCTTTATTTTTTCGGATTATCGCAACCCGATTTAGCAGCTGTTATTGATTGCAACACCGGTAAAGAATATCTGTTCGGAAACGATGCCGATATGGACGATATTATTTGGATGGGCAAACAACCTTTGATGCAAGAGCTTGCAGCTTCCGTTGGTGTTGAAAATTCTTTCCCTTTTTCAAAATTAGAAGATTTTCTGAAAAATGCACAACAAAAAGGACAAAAAATACATTATGCACCACCTTATCGGTCTGAAATTAAAATTTTACTTCACAGCCTTCTTCGTTTTGATATTTCTCAACTTAAAGAAAAATCCTCGGTCGATTTAATCAGTGCAATCGTTTCGTTGAGGTCTATCAAAGACCTTCTCGAAATTCAGGAAATCGACAAAATGGTCGATATTGCTTATCTCATGCACACCACTTCCATGAAAATGGCAAAACCCGGAATTATCGAACGCCAAATCGCCGGAACACTCGAAGGCATATCATCTTCGCACGGTGCACCGGTTTCATTCCCCGTAATTCTCAGTATGGACGGACAAACCCTGCACAATCACAATCACTCCAATATCCTTCAAAGCGGAAGATTGATGGTTACCGATGCCGGAAGTGAATCGGTGATGAATTATTGCAGCGACATTACACGAACGATTCCGGTTGGCGGAAAATACAGTTCAGTTCAAAAAGATATTTATAACATCGTTCTAAAAACTAATACCGAGAGTATAAAAGCTGTAAAACCCGGTGTTTTTTATAAAGATATACATTTAAGGGCAGCGCGAATTGTTGCTCAGGGTTTGAAAGAACTGGGAATTATGAAAGGTGATGTTGATGAAGCCGTTGCAGCAGGAGCACACGCCATGTTTTTCCCACACGGGCTGGGGCACATGATGGGACTTGATGTTCACGACATGGAAAGTTTAGGTGAAAATTTTGTCGGCTACGATGCAGAAGTTACTCGAAGCGACCAATTTGGGCTTGCCTTCCTTCGATTGGCGAGGAAACTCCAACCCGGATTTGTCATTACGGTAGAACCCGGAATTTATTTTATTCCCGACTTAATTGATATGTGGCGTTCCGAAAAACGATTCGAGCAATTTATCAATTACAACAAACTCGATAGTTACAGAACATTTGGAGGTATTCGGATTGAAGATGATATTTTGGTTACCGAAAATTCCTATCGAGTTCTCGGTAAGCCGATTCCTAAAACAGTCGAAGATGTAGAAAAAATTATGGAATAATCTATCGGAACAAAAAAAATCTTTTTATCTTTCCATGAAAGTTGTCATACAGCGTGTTAGCCATGCAGAAGTTGTTGTTGATTCCAAAACCGTATCGCTAATTGGTTCCGGATTGCTTGTATTGGTTGGTTTTGAAGATGCTGACAAGCCGGAAGATATTGAATGGATTGTTGGAAAAATTATTCACCTTAGAATTTTTCCGGATTCAGAAGGAGTAATGAATATCGATATTGAGCAAGCCAAGGGCGAAATCTTGGTTGTGAGTCAGTTTACACTCCATGCAAGCACAAAAAAAGGAAACCGTCCGTCGTATATAAAAGCAGCAAAGCCCGGAATCGCAATTCCTTTGTACAATAATTTTATTGACCGGCTTCAAAAGGATATAAAAAATACGGTTAAAACAGGAATTTTTGGAGCAGATATGAAAGTTTCTTTGCTCAACGATGGTCCGGTAACCATAATTATAGACTCAAAAAATAGAGAATGAATATCAATTCAAATGAGAATATTAGTATTCGTACAGCTCAAAAACTTGTTGATGACTGGATAAAAAAGTACGGCGTACGATATTTTAACGAGCTGACTAACATGGCAATACTTACCGAAGAGCTTGGAGAATTGGCTCGAATTGTTGCCCGAAAATATGGAGAACAGTCTTTCAAAAATCAAGAAGAAGAAAAAAATCTCGGCGATGAAATGGCAGATGTACTTTGGGTTTTAATTTGTTTGGCAAACCAAACCGGAATTGATTTAACCGAAGCATTTATTAAAAATATTGAAAAAAAAACACAACGCGATGAAAATCGGCATCAAGACAACATAAAATTAAAAAATTAATGTACCTTTGCAGCCAGAACGGCTCGTAGCTCAGTTGGCAGAGCACGTGACTCTTAATCTCGGGGTCGTGGGTTCGAGCCCCACCGAGCCGACTCGAAAGGCGTTACTTTGTATCGCCTTTTTTATATTTATTAAATTCGTGTATTTTACAGAACGTTAAATTTATATTTCCTAAATTTCGGGATTTTGAAAAAAATCAATTTTTTATGAAATTTGTGAAAATATACAAAAACATCACAATTGAAAATCGGCTCTCTTGAATTTGCACCCCAATCGCTTTTCCTTGCACCTATGGAAGATGTTACCGATTCATCGTTTCGCTTCATCTGCAAAAACAATGGAGCTGATATGCTCTATACAGAATTTATTGCGTCCGAAGCAATCGTTCGCAATATTAAAAAAAGCATGAAAAAGCTGGAAATCAGCGATTCCGAACGCCCCATTGGTATTCAATTATACGGACACGACATCAACGCCATGAGAGAATCGGCACGAATAGCCGAAACGGTTAAGCCCGATTTGATTGATATCAATTTTGGCTGCCCCGTAAAAAAAATCGCAGGGCGGGGGGCAGGTGCCGGTATGCTCCGCGATATACCAAAAATGGTTGAAATGACTTCCGAAATTGTTAAAGCCGTTAATCTCCCTGTTACCGTAAAAACAAGATTGGGCTGGGATGTCGATAGTTTGGTGATAGAAGAAGTTGCAGAACGACTGCAAGATGTTGGTATTCAGGCTTTAACCATACATGGAAGAACACGAAATCAGTTATATAAGGGAATTTCGGATTGGACACTTATCGGAAAAGTTAAAAATAATCCAAGAATCAAAATTCCGATTATCGGAAACGGCGATGTAATTGACGGAATGGGTGCAAAAGAAAAATTTGATACCTTTGGTGTCGATGCAATTATGATTGGACGCGGGACAATTGGAAAGCCATGGATTTTCAAAGAAATTAAACACTATCTGGCAACCGGAGATATATTACAATCGCCGCCATTGACAGAAATCATTGATACCGCTGCTCTTCAATTTAAGAAATCGCTCGAATTAAAAGGATTTCCTCGCGGAATTTTTGAAATGAGGCGACATTTTTCGTTGTATTTCAGAGGTTTGCCCGATTTTAAAGCATTTCGACTTAAATTGGTAACTTTGGATAATCCTCAAGAAATATTAAATACTTTGGAAGAAATCAGAATAAAATATTGTAATCTTTAAAAAAAATAAAGACATGACAGACAAAAATCGTTTAGCTCTGCTGATTTCCGGAGTCCTCATTGCACTGATTGCTGCGATTATCCTTATTTTATCGTTCCGCCAACCGAAAATTTCACATTGTATCGATGCTGTTCCGCAAGAGGCTGCTGTAATTTTGGATACGAAAAATTTTATAAGATTTTCGGAATTTTTACTTAAAGACACTTCTTTGTTTGTCGAATTAAAAAAATCTTCTCTCTTCCGTGAATCTGTAAAAAATCTAATCCTCTTCGACTCCCTTTTTCAAAACAACAAAAAACTCAAAGATGCATTTTCTGACAATCAATTAGTTATTTCGCTTCAAGCAAGTGGAAGAAATTCATCAGATTTCTTATACATCATCGCCGCAAACCCGGAATATACTTCACAAAATTTTGCCGATATTATAACGTCTTTCGAAACCTCGAAGCCAAAAATTTCGCTCATCACATACGAAAATACGGTAATTTATCATGTCAAATATTCACATGCTCACCGCCTCAATAATTCGGAATTTTATTTTACCATTTGCGATGGTTTGCTGCTTTCGAGTGCTTCTGAATTTCCGATTAATAGAGCTATTCGCCAATTAAAAAATGATATTTCTATTGTTTCCGACCCGGATTTTAAAACTATTTATACCGAAACAACACGTCAATCAAAAAACAATATCATCATTAATTTTAATAATTTGAGTGATATTGGTACACACATTTTTGATAATTCGACTAATAAAAGCGCACAATTCTGTGCAAAGTTTTCAAAATGGGCTGGATATTCAATGTCATTGGACAATGAGAATAACCTGAATCTCGAAGGAATAGCGAATGTTGATAACTCGTATCTTTATGTTTTTGCAAACGAAGAACCGATGACTAACGATGTAATCAAATTTTTTCCTGAAAAGAGTTCAACATTCGTAATTTTAAACTTCGATAAAGGCTCTGTGTTTCAAAAAAATTATATGCACTATTTGTCCGAAAAACATCAGTTAAACTCATATAAACGTCAAATTGAATTGATGTATCGCGATTATAGTGTAAAAATTACCGATTATCGCTTTATTGATGCCATAGGAGGCAATGTGGCTCTGGTTTACGAAGATATTAATAAAAACGGAACCGAGCAAAATTCCTATGCTTTCGCCCATTTGGCTGATAAATCGAAAATGGAAGCAGTATTGGATACTTTTATTCACGCATATTCACAAAAATTAAAAATTCCGGTGAATATGCTTTCAATCGACTTCGAGTCGCACGGAAAAACGATAACATTGCACAAATGGCCCGCATCGCAAATTATGGAAAATTATTTCGGTGAATTTTTCTCCGATTTTCATGCAGGTGCCTATACTTTAATTGACAATTGGCTTGTTTTCGGAAACTCAATTCCGGCACTAAGAAGCTTTTTTGAGACATATCAATCCGGTAATACATTTGAAAATCGCAGCGACTGCAAATCATTATTTGAATCAATTTCACAAAAATCGAACCTTACCGTATATTCTGATGCAGCACATTCATTGAGTTTGTGGCAAAAAATGTTGAATACGGAAATCTTCGATAAAATCAATAAAAATGCTCAGTTTTTACGTAAATTCAGAGGTCCGGTATTTCAGTTTTCAGGCAATTCCGGGAAAATGAATGCAACAGCATTTATAAATTTTAGCGGAAAGCTCGAAAGCGGCAACGGAACAATTTGGGAGTGCCGTTTGGATACTCTTCAAAATGCTGTTCCTTTTGAAGTAAAAAATCATATCACCGGAGAAAAAGAAATTCTGATTCAGGACAGGCGAAATATGCTTTATTTAATTGATAAAGATGGTAAAATTGTTTGGAAAAGAAAATTAGACGGTAAAATCTTAGATAATATCCATCAAGTAGATTATTATAAAACAGGCAAATTGCAATATCTGTTCAATACGCGAGAAACGCTCTATTTATTCGACAGAAAT
Organism: Draconibacterium orientale; assembly: GCA_020721645.1. GTDB lineage: Bacteria > Bacteroidota > Bacteroidia > Bacteroidales > JAADGE01 > DYMH01. Next base: position 36,788 of record DYMH01000008.1, on the reverse strand, counting down.
GCTCAAAATGTTGGACCTTATCCGGTAAAACTAAAAACAAAAGCCAGTTGCGGAATTTCTGTTTTCGACTACGATAAAAATCGAAATTATCGTATCCTGCTTGCAACAATAAACAATAAAATCAGTCTCTTAAATATCAATGCCGATGCTATCGGCGGTTGGAAATTTTCTAAAACAAGCAAACCGGTGCTCAATCCGCTTCAATATTTTTCGTATAAAGGAAAAGATTACATTATCTTTGCCGACAGACAAAAAATATATATACTCGACCGCAACGGGAATGTACGTGTCAAACCGGCTGCCGATTTTCCAACCGGAACTCATGTGAAGTTTTTTCTTGAGCCCGATACCGAAACCTCCAAAGCTCGTTTTGTTACAACCAATGCTTCCGGAGATGTTCATTTTATTTATCTCAATGGAACTGTTAAGAAAATGACACTAAAAAACTGTTTCCCGGAACATTATTTTAGTTATATTGATATTAACGGCGATAATAAACAGGAATTTATATTCCTAAATAAAAACGAAATTGTTGTGTTCGACAGAAACAATACCGAAATATTCTCGTATAAATTTAATAACACAATTTCCGATGCTCCTATGTTGTGGAATATTTCGGAAAAACAAGTTAAAATAGGCGTTGTATCAAGAAGTGAAAATAAAATTTATCTATTTGATGCTAACGGAAAGTTCACAGAAAAATTCCCCCACGAAGGAAACACACCTTTTATTATATTACAGTTTGATAAAAATGAAGATTTCTCCGTAATCACCGGCAATCAAAAACAATATTTGTACAAATATCCCCTATATTAAAAAACTGCATTTTAACATTAATATATTTATTATGAACAAATTTCCACATCTATTGAAAATATCGTTCGGCATCGTAATTTTGTCCATGTTGATATTTTCGTGTCGAAAAAATTTTACTTTCGACGAAATTGATAAACTCAGTACCGATTCCATGCTTTTTGAGGGAACTGTTGCTGCCCCAATTTTAAATACAGAGCTGACTTTGGGTAATTTTTTCCCCGAAACCGATTCTTCGCTTTGGATTGAAGCCGATGAAAACAATTTAGTACATCTGCGAATGTATTTTCATGTGGCAGAATATTCGGTTTCGCAAATCTATCCTGATTTGCCATACCCAACACCGATAAATTATCCGGTTACTGCCGACAGTATCGATGTTCACAGCGATTTACAGGAATTAAAAGTCTATTCCAAAATGTTCGATGGGCATCTATTTTTCAGAGACCCAAAAATCACCTTAAAATTTTTCAACGAAATACCGGTGGTTACTTATTTCAGATTAGATACTCTCACTTTTCATACCGGAGACGGCAGCGTGCTTTCCAACACACAAGACAAAAATTACACAATTCTTGCTCCCACCCAAGCAGGACAAATTATCAACACCAATATTTTGATTGATAAAAATGAAATTCCCGTTTTGCCGGATGTATTCTCACCAATACCCAAATATGTCTCTTTTGCAGTTACTGTGGGAAGTAACGAAAACCAAAATGCCGCTTTCGCAATGACGGGGAACGAAAAAATAAAATTTGATGCCGATATCGATTTACCCATAGACGCACGTCTCGAAGATTTAGTCATGGGCGATACCATCGATTTTGAATGGGAAACAGGAACATACAGTCAGATACAATCGGCAACACTTAAAATATTTTTCAAAAACGGATTTCCATTAGATGCTGTTTCGCAGATATATTTTGCAGATACAACAAATACCGGAGAGATTGGATTTCTGGTAGATTCTATTTTCACAGATATGAGCGACCCGAATATAACGAATGCAGGTTGGCATCTGAAACCTGCACAAACTGATGCTGCCGGAGTCGTAACAATTCCACAGGAAAGTCGACTTTTGATTACCATTGATAACGCACGTGTTGATCTATTAAAACAACATCATGCTTCAAAATTAATTTTAGTCGCCAAACTCAATACCTTTAACTCTTCGACAAGCCATTTTATAAAAATGTATTCATACTACAAATTTGGGGTCAAGCTTGGTATCAAAGCCGATTATTCGATAAACACGAACGACACATTATTGAACGGCAAATAATATAAAATTATAATATAAATAGATAATTTCAGTTATGAAAAAAAATAGCCTAATAGTATTTTTTGCGACAATTTTATTTTTACTTGTATCTAACTCAATTTATTCGCAAGATAATTTATTGTATAACATGTCGCACGTTCCTCAAATCAACAATACCAATCCTGCAAAAAATCCAAGCTGCAAAGCTTTTGTCGGCTTTCCGGCTCTTTCGAGTTTGTATTTTGATATCAACAACACCGGTTTTGTTTATAAAGATATTTTTAAACAAATGCCCACCGAATTAGACAGTTTTATGATAGACCTTGATAAAATCGAAAACGCTTTAGAAAGTAAAAACTATCTGACCTTCGATTATAAATATTCCCTCATAAATTTTGGATTTCGTATAAAACAAGAATGGTATTTTACGTTCGGAATCTCTACAAATATCAACGAGCAGTTCATGTTCCCCCGCGATTACGTTTCCCTGCGACGTGGTAATTACTCGGAAACCGGAATCCCTTTAAACCTCGGAATTAAAGAAAATTTATCAATCTATCACGAATTTGCCGCAGGATTATCGAAAAAATTCTATAACGGTTTAACACTTGGCGTAAAAATTAAATATCTTTCGGGATTGGCAAATCTTCAATCTAATAAATTAAACCTCTCATGGGCTACAAGTACAGCCGATACCGCAATTTATGATTGGAACTTCGATACTGATTTTGATATTCGTTCTTCGGTTCCGGTAGGTTGGGGGTTTACCCGCGATTCGTCAAATTTTATCGATGGTGCCGAGATAACCGAATTTGACCCGGATTCGTCTGCTCAGGTCGAAAAATTTTTAAACGAAAATCGCAATTCTTTTCTCTTTACGAATAATCGAGGATTTGGTATCGACATTGGTTTCGATTATAAAATTGATAATCAATTTTCAGTTTCCGGAAGTATTATTGATTTAGGATTTATTAAATGGAAAGATAATGCAAAAACATTAACACAATCCGGGCAGTTTGTAGTTTCGGGGATTGATATGGCAAAATATTACGGTGATTACAATTCCGTGGTCAATGCCGGCACCACAACATGGCTTGACAGCTTAACAGACGATATTTCGGATTCTTTAAAACAATTTATCAATCCGAAAGAATCCTCGGCGGCTTATAAAACTGCACTGCAAACAAAAATTTATTTGGGTGCCAACTATGCCCCCACAAAATGGTTCGACATGGGGTTGCTCTATCGCGGATATTTCTTGGATAAAAAATTGTATAATGTTTGGACCGTTTCGGCGAATGCCAATTTTTTGAAAGCATGGTCGCTTTCCGCAAGTTGGTCCCGCTGGAATAAAATGAATAACAATATCGGACTTGGATTAGCATACAAAATCGGTCCCGTTCAAATGTATTTTTTAAGCGATAATATTGCTGTTCCGTTTTGGGCTGCAAACGAAAGTTCGCTCAGCGACAGGTGGATTAGAAATACCAAAAAAGTAAGTTTCCATTTCGGCATCAATTTGTTGTTCTGTCGTGAAAAACAAGATATTGGCTTAATTGATTAATTTTTTTTATTTTCGATGAGGGTAAAATGTATTTCTTGTGTATTAAATATGCAACTTTTACAAATTGAAAAGTGTCTTATCTAAAATTAACTAACAAAAAGTATTATGAAAAAAAGTATTTTAAAAATTTCGGCAATTCTATTTGCTCTTGCAGTATTTACATTGAGTGCTTGCGAAAAAACGGATACCTCTGTCGATACACAATCTGCACAAGACGATGCGCGTGCACAATCCGCAACTGCCGATGCTTTTGCTATTGCCGGAGACGGCGGTGACGGCGGAAAATCTATAGGTTGTGCTACAATTGATCTTCTTTCGGAACCGGGTGTTTTCCCGAAGCGTATTAAAATTACATTCCCTGCCGAAGGATGTGAGGCTTTGGGTAACGGTGTTTTATATACCGGTGTGATTTATGTTACCTTCGACAAAATTTGGGGTGAAGGAGCCACTTTAACAACAACTTTTGAAAATTACAGTTTCGACGGCAATAAATTTGAAGGAACCATTACGGGAACATATAAAAAAATATTACCCTATCCGGAACATACCATTACGGCAACTAATTGTGTATTAACAAAAACCGATGGGAAAACGATTTCGTATAATTCAACACAAACTTTTAAAATGATTGAAGGTGCACTAACTCCGCTAATTTTATCGGATAATGTGCTTGAAATTAATGGGAGTTCAAGCGGAACAAACGCCGCAGGCGTTCAATTTTCAACTGCTTCTATTGGTATTATTAAAGCAAATGGGTGCAAATTTCCCAAAGCAGGAACTGTAACTTTTGGAGATGGTGCTATTTTAAATTTCGATGAAGATGGTGATTCTACAAATGCAATGGTATGTAATTCTTTGGTTAAAGTTACAAAATTAGGAATTTCGGTTGTCGTAGATTTACAAAAGTAATCAAACTGAAAAAAAATAAAGAAACCGAAGCAATCGTCTTCGGTTTTTTATTTTAGTGAATGATAGGATTTAATATTTTTCGGTAGTATTGCCGCCTGTTACCACTGCCACACTTGCCCCGCAACCCAAACGGTTGGCTCCGGCATTGAGCATGGAAACGGCTTTGTCCCAACTCGAAATCCCGCCGCTTGCCTTCACACCCATATTGGGTCCAACCACTCGACGCATCAAAGCTACGTGTTCCGTTGTTGCACCGGCTGTTGAAAAACCGGTGCTGGTTTTCACGAAATCGGCATCTGCTTTCTTAGATATTTCGCAAGCTATAACGATTTCGTCATCGGTTAAAAGCGAAGTCTCCAGTATCACTTTAAGGACAGTATTACTGCGACCTGCACGTTTTACCGCACGAATGTCTTCTTCAACAACTTTCAGGTTGCCCGATTTCAATGCTCCGACATTAATCACCATATCCAATTCGTTGGCTCCGTTTTCAATAGCACCGCGGGCTTCAATGGCTTTACTTCTACTGTCCATTGCCCCAAGCGGAAATCCGATGACCGAACATACTTTAATGTCCGAACCTCTCAATTTCTTAGCAACATGACTTACCCAACCCGAATTTACGCAAACCGACATAAATTGGTATTGCAATGCTTCGGCACACAATTGGTCGAACTGCGAAGCAACAGCTTCCGGTTTTAAAAGCGTGTGGTCGATGTATCCGGCAAGTTCGGTAGCTGTTATGCCGCTTTTAGTTTGTGATTTTGAGCCGTCGTTTTTTCCCGAATCCAAGGTCGTTTTGAGTTTCGACATCACTTCTTGTGTGATTTTTTCAATCAATTCTTTATTATCCATTATTTTAAAACTATTTATTTCAGTTAATATAATTATCCATTATCCATTGTCAATTATCCATTGTCCATTATTTTTCCAATGCTGTAATTTTGTTTATTCGTGTCCAATGTCGTCCGCCTTCGAATCGGGTTTCGAGCCAGAGTTTTGCCATTGTACAAAGCTCTGCCAATGAATGTTGGGCTGTGCCCATAGTTAAAACGTTCGCGTTGTTATGCTGGCGACTGTTGATTATTGTTTTATCACTCCAACAAAGTGCAGCTCGAATTCCTTTTATTTTATTGCAAGCCATTGATGAACCGATTCCGGCAGCATCTAACATTATACCGCGTTCACAATCGCCGTTTGTAACTTTTTTTGCAACTGCCGCCGCAAAATCGGGATAATCGACTTTATCGACATTATTTTTTGTCCCCACGTCGATTACTTTATATCCGATATTGGTTAGATACGTTTTTAGTATTTCTTTTGCATCGAAAGAACCGTGATCGGCACCTATTGCAATCCGTTTTACTGTATCTTGTATGTTCGTTGATTCGCTCATTATTTGATATTCATTCAATTTTATACTGATATTTTATCTACAATGCCGACAATCACCAATTTAACGGTTAATGAATCGGGTTCGTTGATAATCGAACGGGACGAGCCTCCTTCGTCCATCGTGAGAACAATATCGCCTATTCCTGCTTGTGCGGCATCAACGGCGAGATACGATTTTCCGTAGGATTTCCCTTCCGGGTCAATCGGCTGAACAATCAATATTTTTTTCGATTCGTAACCTTTTTCTTTGATTGTGGAAACCACATTTCCGATAATTTTCCCTAATATCATTTCGTATCCTCCAAAGTTATGTTGTCGATAATTCCCATAACGGCGGCATCGCACGGATTTTGAAGTGTTTCCAAAACACGTCCGCCTTCGCGGCTGGTTTCGTAATAAACGATTTCGCCGGTTCCGCATCGAATCATATCCAAAGCAACAAATGCCTCGCCTTCCGGTTTTAGATTTTCATTTAAAGGCAATACTAAAAGAAATTTTAATCCTTCAAAAGATTCAACTTTTTTGGTACTGACCACGCGACCGATTATTTTTCCTATTTTCATTAAGTTTAGTCTGTAAAGATTATAAAGTCCTTATTATACCAATTTTTTAATAATTAGTTCGATAAATTATTGATATAGTGTTCTAAATCACTTTTTATTTTTTGATAAAGAAAGATTTGTTTGAATTCTGTATTATTTGAGAGTAATACTTCTACTTTATTCATTTTTATTTGGTTGTGATATTGATTCATTGAATAAGTTCTCTCTGCTTCGTGTTTAGCCGATTTTTTTATCGTGATTTCGTGTTCGGTTTTCAACTGTTTACAAATCGGTTTTAAAAACATTAAAACAACATTATCAAAAATCGTATGTCCTTGAATAAAAAGATAAGCGTTCTCTTGATTTAAACCTAATTCAAGTAAACTCGTTCCAAGTTTTTTAACATCTTCAATATTATCGGCAAAAGCGATTTCTAATTCCTCGATTTTTTGGTTTACACGAATTGACAGTTCAACTAATGCCGATTTACCAAATTCATCAATTTTAGGTTCTTCCAGCACTTTTATAATATTGCAAAACATTTTTAATGTAAACGTACAGAAATCACCGGTTTTATAAAAGAATAAATTCCAGAGAAATAAATCATAAACAATATTGGAATAAGTTTTCATTAATTCACTAAAATTAATAAGAACTTTATCGTTTAAAGTGGCTGATACACAAATAGAATGGAGACTTTCTGCATAACATTTTAGGTTTTCAATAGAATAGGAATATGTCTGAAAAATAAAATCGTTGCTGTTGATGATTTTTGAATATTCGGAATAATCTTTCAACAGATAATCGTAATCGCTGTCGACACATATGAGTAAATAATTTCCTAAATTTCTGAGCGGAATATATTCAAATATTTCGTTCGTTTTTTGTAAGGCTTTATTTTTGCCTTTTGCCAATGTAGTTTTTGACGGTAATTGTATATCGAACTGAATTTGTTGATTTTCGAAAGACATTAAAATACTTCGCCAAAATGCAATATCTTCATAACTTTCAACATAAACCAATATGTTTTTCGGTGCTTTTTTCGGTTTTAGTTTGGCGAACGCACCCAAATAATCGGAACTGAGATTATCTTTGAGTGTCGTCATTTTTCAAATTTAAAACGGCTTGTGTTTTCTTGGTAATATCACTGACTTCGGTTACTTTGTCGAGCCAGCCTTCCATAATTACTGCTGGTGAATGTGTGGCAATAATTATTTGAACATTCGGATTGAGTTCTCTGATGTATTGTATTAGTTTTTTTTGCCAATCAATATGCAACGATAATTCCGGTTCGTCCATAAACAAAATAGACGGTTTGTTGTCTTGTACTAAAACTTTAAGAAGTATCAGTAATAACTGTTTTTCACCCGATGAAAGTTGATAAGGCGATATTTCTTTTCCGTCTTCGGTTACAAAATTGATTTCATTCTTTTCTCTGTTGATACTTTTCCCCGTTTCTTTAAAAAGATTATCAATCATATTTAAAAAATCAATATGTGGTTGTCTTATTCTTTTTAGTTCTTCTTTGATATCATTCGCTGTTTCAAGAATAAAATCTTTTCGTTTGCTGATATTTAATTGATAATTTATATATTTTTTTTGGAGTTGATATATTTCCCAATCTAATTCGGTTTTGACATTGTCATCAGATAATTTTCTTACGCTTTCATTTGTTTGAAGAAATGTATCAAAAGTGCTTACAATATCAATTTTAATCTGAGCAAGAGTTTCAATATAATTATCAACAAATTTATCTAAGGTTATCGGATTATTTTTATGAATTATATATTGATTACCATTATTGAATGTTACAATTGTTGTATCAAATTCAATTTCCGAACTGACCATTTCTGAACTATATCCCCTTCCCATAGCGAGAAGCATTAGACCTATAATTGTCGTTTTTCCGCTCCCGTTTATTCCTGCCAAAATATTGATGTCTGAATTTAAATTCCATTCAATATTAAACCTATTCCACAGATTTGATATTTCTACTTTACTGATATAATTAATATTTTCCGGCATATTTTAACTTTTTAATTATTCGCAAAAGTAAATGTTTTTTATTAATCAAATGATGTAAACTTTTTCTCATTTCTAACTTCTCCAATCTCAAAAAATCAAATAATCCTAAAATAATCAACAATCGTACACCGTCTTTCACGGGTAAATGTGCGAGCACGTGTAACACCTTCTCCTGTGGGGCTGGCGATTGTAAATGATGTGAATCCGGCACCGCCTTGTCCGAGTCCGGCATAGCTTGGTCCGTTTTTTACGAAGATGGAACAGTTCATCATTTTAGCCATTTTGCTGAGTTTGGCGATATTCAAAGAGTGCATCATTGCGGTATGGCGGAAACCGTGTTCGCATTCCACAGCCAAATCAATGGCAACATCAACATCTTTAACGCGAACGAGCGGCATGACGGGCATCAATTGCTCTGTCCAAACTAGCGGGTGATCTTTATCGACTTCGCACAGAAGCAAACGAGTTGTATCCGGTATATTCAATCCAAAATCTTTGGCGATGAATGAAGCGTTTTTACCGACATATTTTTTGTTTGCAGCACCTTCAAAACCCGGTCGTCCGGCTTCGGAAATAACGAGTTCGGTAACTTTTCTGATTTGGTCTTTGGATAATTCGTAAGCTCCGGCTTTAACCATTTCGCGTTTCAGCATATCGGCAACCGATTCTACGACAATGATTTCTTTTTCGCAAATGCAAATCACATTGTTATCGAAACTTGCACCGGCGACAATGTCTTTGGCAGCTTTTACAATATCTGCGGTTTCATCGACAACAACGGGCGGATTTCCCGGACCGGCTGCAATTACTTTTTTACCGCTGTCCATTGCTACTTTTACAACAGCCGGACCGCCTGTTACGACCATAATGGCTATTTTCTTGTGAGTCATCAAATCTTTTGCCGATTGAATGGTCGGTTCTTCGACACAAGTCAGCAGATTTGCGGGACCGCCGGCTTCAACGACTGCTTTATTGAGCAGGCTGATAGTGTATGCCGATACTTTTTTTGCTGCCGGGTGTGTGTTGAAAACCACAGTATTTCCTGCGGCTATCATTCCTATTGCGTTGCTTATAATGGAAACCGTAGGGTTTGTGCTTGGAGTAATGGAGCCGATAACACCGTATGGTGCGTGTTCGACAATGGTTAATCCGTAATCATCGGAGAAACTTTCCGGAACCACGTCTTCCGTTCCGGGTGTTTTAAATATTCCGAGTTTATTTTTCACAACTTTATCTTCCCAACGCCCCATGCCGGTTTCTTCTTGTGCCATTTTGGATAAGATTTCAACATGGTCGAGCGAAGTTTTCCGCATATTTTCGATAATTCGCTTGCGTGTTTCGAGCGAAATCAGCATAAAGGCTTTATGTGCTTCAACAGCAGCATCAATTGCATCGTTGATATTTGCAAAAACTCCGCTTTGTTTTCCCGATGATTGTGTCGGTTGCTGATTTGTGTTGATTCCGTTAACGACTTCGGTAACGAGTTGGCGTATGGTTTGTTCTAAATTATCCATATTTTAAAATGTGAAAATTTGAGAATTTGGAAATGTGTAAATGATTTTAAATCAATATAAAATTAAGATATTATTTTGTTTGTGTCTGTAATTGGTATAGATAGTATAATGATTTGAGAAATCAATTTTGAGAATTTATCATTTTTAATTCATTTTCACATTCTCAAATTTCCACATTTCCCGATTTTTCAATTTACATAAAAAAGGGTTTAACTTCCGGGTGCGGTCTCGGAATAAGGCTTTGTGCGAAAAACAGGTTTTTGCTTTTTGCTTTTTCGATTCCGGCTTCCATTGCGGCTTGAACGCTGTCCAATTCGCCGAGAATTTTGATGTATGATTTTCCGCCGAAACCAATTGCGGTTCGAACTTCAATTATTTTTACCCCTCCGACTTTTGCTGAAATATCTGCTGCTTCAATTGCTGAAACTACCGACAGTGTTTCTATAATGCCGATACTGTCCCAATCTTTTATTTTGATAATATTTCCGATTGCCGGCGGAACATCTTGATGTATTTGCGGTAAAAACAGTGTATCAATGATATATTCTTTTCCTATTTCAATGCCTTTATTGAACGAAAACTCAACGGAAGCAACATCGCCGCCGAATATTATCAGATATTTTCCCGGACAAATGGTTTTTGCTTCGATAATTTTTATCGGGGCTGTTTTTACCATTTCATCAAGAGATTTTATACCGATTGCAATACTGCTGAACTCCAAAACTCCTACAACGCTTATCTCCATCGGGACTTTATTTCTTGTAAACGGTTTTTTCGTTTTCGTCTATCAAATCAATAATACCTACAACAACGGCATCAACAGCTTTATTATTGGTCATCGGTGTTTCGCGGGCGGCTGAGCTTTCGGCAATCATTACAACTTCATCTCTGCCGGCTCCTACTAAATCGAGTGCCACAAGAAAATCTCCCAGAGTTTTGCCTGCTTGATTGCATTTTTCAATCAATAAACATACAGCTCCGTCGATTCCTATTTGGTTCGTATTGCTCACGACAGTTCCGACTACTTTTCCTAAAATCATTATCAATAGTTGTTAATTATTAATGGTTAATTGTTAATAGAAAATTCGTGTTTAACAATTAATACTCACGTATTGTCATTTATTTTTGCGAAAAGTAAATTCTCCGTCTTTTTCAATGAAATCTACAATGGCAATCACTGCCGAATCTGTCGGTTTGCCATCTGTAACCGGCGTGAATCGGGCACTGCTTCCGGAAACGTAAAAAACTATTTCACCGACACCGGCACCCACGCTGTCCATCGACACCACGAAATCGTTTTTACCCTTCATTGTTACAGGGTCTATTTTTTCGAGCAGAAGAAATTTAATTCCTTCTATCTTCGGCGATTTATGGTCGGCAACAACCGTTCCGACAACTCTTGCTAAAACCATCTTTTTAAATTGTTAATGGTTAATGGTTAATGGTTAATGGTTAATTATAAATTGATAATTAACCATTAACAATTACAAATTACTTGCGTTGTGATAAGGGTAAGGCTGAGTCCACGTTTCCGTGCGGTCGCGGTATAACGTGAGTCGAAACCACTTCGCCCACTTTTTCTGCGGCTTTCATACCGGCATCAACTGCTGCACGTACCGAAGCAACATCGCCGCGAACAATGGCAGTAACGTAACCTCCGCCTATTTGTTCGTATCCGATAAGTTCAACTTTTGCCGCTTTAACCATTGCGTCGGCTGCTTCAACCATTGCAACGAAACCGCGGGTTTCTATCATTCCTAATGCTAATGAATTATTGTCTGTCATTTTAATATTTTTTTAGTCTATTTATAATCTTCTTTTGCCGAACGTCCCGAGATTGCAGCTAATTTACTTTCTGTTGCTTTTTTACATTCCAAAACATCGGCTTCGGCTCCGCCGATGTAAACGCGACCGAATTTACCGAATCCCATCACATCAATTATGTTGATATTGGCAGCTTTTTCGGCTTCGTTTGCAGCAAAATAAGCGTATCCTGCCGGTTCCACTTCAAGAACAAACAGTGTGTCGCCGCGCAAAAGCATCATTCCCATTCGGGTTCGGTTGATAAGCTGTGCGTGATGATCTTCAACGTTTTTAATAAGCTGGCTGGTGAGTATGCGTGGTTTGATTCGGTCTTCTTCCGTTTTATGAATTGCCTTCAATACTGCTTCTCCCGCCATTCGGGTTTCGCCTTGGTTGTCGGAATGAACTTCCAACATTCCGTATGCGCGCTCTACGATTTGCATACCGGGTGTTACGCTTGTGGCTTTGAGTGCAATATCGGTGAGGGTGTTGATTTCGATACCGGGTGCGATTTCAATTATACAACATGCTTGTCCGCCTACGGGCAAATATCCGCGAGAAACTGTGGACAGATAAGAAGCCATCTGCAATTGCAATGAATCTAAAAAGATATATGTTCTGAGGTCGATGTGTGATTTTGAATCTTCCATGACGATTATGCTTTTTTGGTTGATTTTTTATTTAATGGCAGTGCCGTATCTAAATTTTCGTGGGGTCGCGGAATGACGTGCGACGAAACTATTTCGCCTACTTTTTCGGCAGCTCTCACTCCTGCATCAACTGCGGCGCGTACCGAAGCGACATCGCCGCGAACGATTGCCGTAACATATCCGCCGCCAATTTGCTCATAACCAACAAGTTCTACTTTTGCGGCTTTAACCATTGCGTCCGATGCTTCTACCATGGCAGCGAAACCTCGGGTTTCTATCATGCCCAACGCTCTCATTTCATTGTTTTCCATTTGTATTCCTCCTTAAATAATTAACTGTGATGATATTCGTTGAAATTACTGTATATTATAGTTAAATAAAATGTGGTTTATTTGGAAAAATGACAAAATTAAAATTATTTTTAAATTTAAAGCATATTATTCGAATGTCGTTTTTTTTAGTTACTTAATTTTGAACATTTTTAAAATTTAAATAATATTATTTTTTGATAAAAAATTAAGAAACACTATTTGTTTATGTTTAATTTTTAAATTCGCTTTTTTGAAATTAGGAACAATTTGTAGGTTCACTTTGAAACATATTTTCTAATACGTAAAAAAGACTTAATATATTTCAAGTCAATTCGACAGGAATAAATGAAAAAAAAGACTCTGTTATATTTATTTTTATGCTTAATAATTTTGAATGTGCTCGGTAGTAAATTGCCGCCGACAATACGATACGACAGTTCGACTATCGAATTAAGAACTTCGCATAAAATCGAAACCTATAAAAATGATAAAAATTTTGTCTATGACGATAATGTTAAAAAGCCTATTACGTTTTTTCAAAAATTACTCAACTATTTATTTCGGTTTTTAGAAACAATTTTCAGCGACACGGGAGTTGTACCCTTTATTCGATATTTTATATATTTTTTAATTTTTGTCCTAATAATATATTTATTGTTCAGAATGAATTTTGGGTCAGTTTTTTTCAGAAGAAAAAAAAGTGTATCAAATGTCGATTTGGAAATTTACGATGAAGATATTTTACATACCAATTACGAAAAATTGATTCAAGATGCGGTTGTCGAAAAAAATTATCGACTTGCCGTTCGTTTTTTATATCTTAATTTATTGAAAAAATTAGCCTTCAAGGAAATTATTCATTGGGAAATTGATAAAACGAATAAAGATTATCGAAATCAAACACGTTCGGGCTTGTACGGAAAATCGTTTGAAAATCTCACGAAGCATTATGAATATGTTTGGTATGGACAATTTCAAATCAATACCGATTTTTTTTATCATATCAATCAAGATTTTTCAGTACTATTCCAAAAATTGAATGTCTAAGAACAATTAATTTTAATGAAAAAATCTCAAACTAAATATTATTTCTTTCTCGGAACCGCTTTTCTGATTCTTGTGGCTTGGGAAATTTTTAAACCCAAACCGACAGATTGGGCTATGACACTGTCTCGTAAAGATAAAATTCCGTACGGAACTTATGTTTTGTACCAATGTTTGAATGACATTTTTCCCGGTCGAAAAATTCAAGAAAACAAACAAAGTTATTATCAGATGCAGAAAAATAATTCGGCGGAAAATAAAAATTTTGTAATTATCAATCAAAAATTTACTCCCGATTCGCTCGACAGAAATATTATTTTAAATCTTGCCCGCAACGGAAATTCCTTTTTTATATCGGCTTTTGAATTCGATGAAAAATTTTCGGATACTCTCGGATTTTCAATTACCTCGAAATATTTGTTAAAAACCGATACTGCGGTTTTCCGAATGGCAAATAAATCGCTGAAAATTCCCGAAAAATTTTTTATCACCAAAGCCAATTCAGATTATTATTTTACAAAAATTGACACTGCAAACGCTTTGATACTTTCAACATTTAATGATAGTTTGGTGAATATGATACAAATACCCTTCGGAAATGGTTTTTTCATTATCGGGACCGAGCCTGCTGTTTTTACGAATTATGTAATGTTGAAACACGATAATTCAAAATATGCTTTTGCTGCCCTATCGTATCTTCCAAATCGTGATGTTGTATGGGACCAATATTATAAACCGGAACGTGAAACAAATAAAAGCTTGTTGGATTATATTTTTACAAATCCTTCCTTGAAGGCAGGCTATTTTCTGCTGCTTTTTGCGATATTGGCTTATATGCTTTTTTCCGCAAAACGACGACAACGCACGATTCCCGTTTATAAAGCTCTGCAAAATACATCTTTGGATTTTATACGCACCCTCGGGCATTTGTATCTTCACACTCAAAATCATAAAGATATTGCATTGAAAAAATTTACTTATTTTACCGATTTGTTGAGAACGCACTATTTTGTCAGCCGGCAAACTGTTGAACAAAAAGAAACAGAATCAATTGCAGCAAAAACGGGTGTCGATGTGATACTGATAAACAAAATATTAATACAAGCTGAGAAAATATCGAATCAGGATTTTCTTTTACAAAACGAATTGTTGGATTTCAATAAATTAATAGAAGATTTTAATCAGCAAAGACAGTGATTATGGATAAATGTTTGATGATTTGTGAAAAAAAAATGATAATTTAATAAATGAATATGTCGGAAAATAATGAATTTCAAAATCGAGTCGATTTAAAACAACTTAACCAAGCCGCCGACCGGATGCGGGGCGAAATCGGTAAATATGTTATTGGGCAAAAAAATATGGTCGATTACATTCTCATTGCTATTTTATCAGATGGGCATGTTTTGATTGAAGGTGTTCCGGGAGTTGCAAAAACACTCACCGCCAAACTCACCGCCAAAACTATCGACGCAAAATTTTCGCGTATTCAATTTACCCCGGATTTAATGCCTTCCGATGTTCTGGGAACTTCAATTTTCAATGCATTAAGCTCGCAATTTGAGTTTAAACCCGGACCAATTTTTGGGAATATTGTGTTAATTGACGAAATAAACCGTTCTCCGGCAAAAACACAAGCCGCTTTGTTTGAAGTGATGGAAGAACGTCAAATAACTGTGGACGGAACAAGTTATAAAATGGAAGAACCTTTCATGGTGTTGGCAACTCAAAATCCGGTGGAGCACGAAGGAACTTACCGACTTCCGGAAGCTCAATTGGATCGTTTTCTGTTTAAAATAACCGTTGATTATCCGACCGATGGGGAAGAAGTTCAAATTCTCAATTTACATCATCAGGGGTTGATGAATCGAGATATGAGCTCAGTTAAGTCTTTTCTGAAAAAAGAAGATATTGCCGAAATACGCAAAAAAGTAAAACAAATACAAATCGAAGAAAATCTACGTAAATATATTGCCCAATTGATAGGGAAAACCAGAAATAACAGCACTCTTTTTCTTGGAGCATCGCCGCGTGCATCGATTGCCTTAATGACCGCATCGAAAGCACTTGCGGCACTTAACGGGCGAGATTTTGTAGTACCGGAAGATATTCGTGAAGTGATTTTCCCTGTTTTGAGACATCGAATTGTTTTAAGTCCTGAAAAAGAAATGGAAGGTTGGACACCGGATACGGTAATCAAGCAACTTCTGAAAAGTGTAGAAATTCCGCGTTAAGCGATTTTATATTTTTAAAATGAGGAATTAAAAAAAAACATTTAATACGGCTCTGAATAAAGACAAAACAAAAGATATTTTTTGTTTTAAAAAAATGACAAAAATTCACTTCACATGAATATTTATTCAAAAAAACAAAAAATAAAATTTGGACTACTTATATTTGCTCTAATCATTGGATTGGCTGCAATTTTATATTCAAACGATTTGGTTAGAAAATTATCCGTTCAAGAGCGGGAAAAAATACAACTTTGGGCAGAAACACTTCGCGAAATTCAAGAGATACCTCTCAATGGGCAAGTAAGCCCGACATTGTACAAGATTTTGGAAGAGAACAAGACCATTCCGGTTCTTTTGGTCGATGAACAAGAAAATATCATCACACAAATGAATTTTTCGGAAGAAAAGTCGAAAAATCAAAAATTTTTGAAAGAATCACTTTTGAAAATGAAAACAGAACACCCTCCAATCATTATAAACTTTTCCGAGGGAAGGAAGAATTTTGTTTATTATACCGATTCTACGCTGCTTACAAAATTATTTTATTATCCGTTTATACAAATCAGTGTCATCGCATTATTTATCCTTTTATCCTATTGGGCATTCAGCAGTTCGCGGCGTGCGGAAGAAAATCAAGTCTGGGTTGGCATGTCCAAAGAAACAGCACATCAGCTCGGAACACCAATATCTTCGCTCATTGCATGGATTGAGATGCTGAAAATGAAAGAAATTGACCCGGATTTAGTGCGGGAGGTATCAAAAGATGTCAGCCGCTTGGAAACAATCACCGAACGATTTTCAAAAATTGGTTCAACACCTGAACTCGTTTCGGTTGATATTATTCAGGTTCTCGAAAATTCAATCTCATACATCAAATTACGAACATCGAATAAAGTGTTATATAGGTTTGATACATCGCTTTATACCGTACTTTATATTCCTCTCAATATTTCTCTTTTTGAGTGGGTTATCGAAAATCTGTGTAAAAATGCAATTGATGCCATGGGAGGAGTCGGCAGTATCACAATTTCACTAAAAGACAAATCAGATTTTCTCGAAATTGATGTCAGCGATACAGGAAAAGGAATTGCAAAATCAAAGTACAAAACAGTTTTCAAGCCCGGATATACGACAAAAAAAAGAGGGTGGGGGTTAGGCTTATCGCTGACCAAAAGAATTATCGAAGGCTACCATGCCGGTAAGATATTTGTAAAAAATTCGGAACCGAACAAAAATACAACTTTTTGTATTCTTTTAAGAAAATAATTATTAACATTAACTTGCTGAAATATAAGGGAATACTTGATGTGAAAAATATAATTTGATTTTAATAATTGCAGCATATTTTTTATTTCGGGATAAATATATAATTTTGCATGTTTTTTCAGATAAAATTTTGTGGACACCAAACACCAATATATTATACCATTTACAGGGCTTTCGGAAGGAAATCACGAATTTACGTTCTATATCGATAAGGTATTTTTTTTACTTTTCCCTGAGTCGGAATTACATGATGCCCAAGTCGAAATACAAGTTTATCTGACTAAGGCTCCGGAAACATTAAATCTCGACATCGACTTAAAAGGAAGTGTAGAAGTTGAATGCGACAGATGTTTGGACTTATTCAATCACGAAATTGAATTTCATGCAAAACTAAATGTTGAATTTGGCGATGAAAATTCGGATATTTCAGAAGCCGATGAAAATATTATTTTATCACGAAAAGAAATTGATTTAGATTTATCCCGTCATTTTTTTGATTACATCAATATCAGTTTGCCCATTCGGCGAATACACCCCAAAAACCAAAACGGTAAATCGACTTGTAATAAAGAAATGATTAAAAAATTGAAAGAATTGTCCGTTAAAAAAATCGACAGCGAACCGGATACTCGTTGGGATAATCTAAAACCTTTGATGAACTAAAAGATTAAAATATAATTACAGATTTATTTAACAATTAAATATTAAGAACCATGGCACACCCGAAGCGAAGAATTTCAAATCAAAGAAAACACAAAAGAAGAACACACGATAAGGTTGAAGAACAACAAATATCAGTATGTTCAAATTGCGGAGCACCTGTTTTATACCATCGAGTTTGTACCGAATGCGGAAGCTATCGAGGTTCTCAGGCAATTGTAAAAGAAACTAATTTGTAGATTTTTTCTACGGTATCATACAAAAATCTGTCAGTTCACAAAAATAATGGGACTGACAGTTTTTTTACGTTGAGTGAAAACTTGTTTATAATACATTAAGTTGGGAGGCAGTCCGAAAAAGTCTGTCCATTAAGGCTGTTAAAGTGGAAACTGTCTGATATATAGATACTGTTTTAACACGTAAAAGGAAATTGTCTCTATTAGACAACCTCTTGAATAATGCTTTATATTTACCAAGACCAATGAGAATAGGAGTCGATATCATGGGCGGAGATTTTGCACCCGAAGCTGTATTGTTCGGTGCATTATCCGCAAAAAAAGAATTGCCTTTCGATGTAGAATTACTGCTCATCGGAGACACTGTAAAGGCAAGCGAAATATTAACGCAACATAATATATCACCACAAGAATTCGAATTCTATTTTGCGAGCGAATCCATTGAAATGGAAGACCACCCGCTCAAAGCATTTACTGCCAAAAAAGATTCGAGTATTGTTCGCGGCTTTGAATTACTCAAATCCGGGAAAATAGATGCCTTTGCAAGTGCAGGAAATACCGGAGCCATGATGGTCGGCGTTATGACTATGATACACCCCGCCAAAGGAATTATTCGACCGTGTTTGGCAATACAAATTCCGCGAATCACCGGAAATCCCGGTATTATACTTGATGTAGGGTTAAATCCCGATGCAAAACCCGAAGTCCTTTATCAATATGGACTATTAGGCTCTATTTATGCCAAAAATTTATTTAATATTAAAAATCCAAAAATAGGATTATTGAACATCGGTGGCGAAGATTCCAAAGGAAACCTTGCCGCAAAAGCCGCATTTCAACTGATGAAAAAATCGACACAATTCAATTTTATCGGAAATGTAGAAGGAAATGAAATTTTTAATACCGAAAAATCCGATGTCATAGTTTGTGACGGTTTTGCCGGCAATATCGTCTTGAAAGAAGCCGAAGCCTTTTATAATCTCTTAAAACAGCGTGAAATTACAGATGATTTTTTTGAACGTTTTAATTTTGAGAACTCCGGCGGAACACCTATTTTAGGAATTAATTCCAATGTAATTATCGCACACGGTCATTCGACCCCTACTGCAATAAAGAATATGATATTAAAAACACGAGATTTTGTGAATGTAAATTTACCCGAAAAAATTATTGAAACTTTAAATCATGAATAAATTACATGCCGCAATTACAGGAGTTGGTGCTTATGTTCCCGGTTACATTTTAACCAACGAAGAGATATCTAAAATGGTCGATACAACCGATGAGTGGATTATGACACGAATTGGTATCAAAGAACGTAGAATATTAAATACTCCCGACAGCGGAACTTCCGATTTAGGATCAAAAGCAGTGGAGGATTTACTGCGAAAAACAAATACCAAGCCCGAAGAAATTGATTTATTGATTTGTACCACCGTTACTCCGGATATGCAATTTCCGGCAACTGCAAATATTATTTCGGACAAAGTAGGAATAAAAAACGCATTCAGTTTTGACCTTAATGCCGGTTGCTCCGGATTTTTATTCGGATTAGCGACAGCATCAAAATATGTAGAGTCCGGTCAATACAAAAAAGTTGTGCTGGTGGGTGCCGATAAAATGTCCTCAATTGTCGATTACACAGACCGTTCGGTATGCCCTATTTTCGGAGATGGAGCCGGAGCCGTTTTACTCGAACCGACAATGGAAAATGTCGGAATTATAGACACAATTCTCAGAACCGACGGTTTCGGACGCATTCATTTACATCAAAAAGCCGGCGGTTCGGTAAAACCTGCATCACACCAAACAGTCGATGCTCGCGAACATTTTATTTATCAAGAAGGACAGCCTGTTTTCAAATATGCTGTTAAAGGAATGGCTGACATTTCGGAAGAAATATTGACAAAAAACGGTCTCGACCACAACTCACTCGATTGGTTGGTTCCGCATCAGGCAAATCTGAGAATTATAAACGCTACTGCCGAGCGTATGAAGTTGGATAAAGAAAAAGTGATGATTAATATCGAAAAATACGGAAATACAACCGATGGTACCTTACCTCTTCTGCTCTGGGAGTGGGAAAAAAAATTAAAAAAGGGCGATAACCTCATCTTATCTACTTTTGGAGCAGGATTTACTTGGGGGGCAATCTATTTAAAATGGGCATATAATTCATAATTTTTAGATTAAAAATAACAAATTGTCTTTTTTTTAGCAATTTATATGATAAAAATTACCAAAAAATGAAGTTTTAAAGTAACACTTTAAAACTTCATTTTTTTGTAATAAATTGAGAATAAAATTATATTTAAATAAATAAAAACATTAAAAAATATAAGATTCATCAGAAAAAAAAAAGGTGTTTTGAGTTTTTCTGAAAAAATATCATTACTTTTATCGTTCGATTCAAATTGAAAAAACTTTAACAAAAAAAATATGGATTATAAAGAACTTAAAGAATTTATAAAATCAATAGCAAAATCTGGTGTTTCTGAGGTTGATATCAGAACCGATAAAATGAGAATAAAGGTTAAAGTTGCATATCAGGGCAGTATTCCAATGACACACACCGAAACCATGATACAACAAATGCCGGGAACGCAAATTTTCCCAACCACAACACAAATTATTCCGCAAAATACGCAAAGCTCCAATATTTTGACAGCCATAAAAACTGTCGGCGATGAAACATCTGTTGAGGACACAACAAAATACATTACTATAAAATCTCCGATGGTAGGAACCTTTTATCGAAGACCATCTCCCGATAAATCGAACTATGTTAATGTAGGAGATTCGGTATCAGAAAAAACAGTTGTGTGTATAATCGAAGCCATGAAATTATTTAATGAAATCGAAGCCGAAATTTCGGGTAAAATTATAAAAGTTTTAGTGGAAGAAGCTTCGCCTGTGGAATTTGACCAACCCTTATTTTTAGTCGATCCCTTTTAAAAGATGATATTGAGTTTTAAATATCAAAATAATGTCTTTTAAAAGAGCTTAATATCTGTTTCGATTTTTTATACTGATAATACTAAACTAGTAATCTAAAATCACTGTTATGAAAACCAAATCACTTCTTGCACTGCTGTTTGTCGTAATAATCGTTATGACTGCATGTCCCTACACATCAACAGTACCAATCGACCAAGCATCAATAAAAGTAGATAAAAATTTGATTGGAAAATGGGTTAAATCATCGGATGTCGATGTAGAGAAACCCAATTTTTACGAAATTCAAACACTGAGCGACAAAAAATATACGATTATCAACAATGAATACAGCACGTATGATAGTACTTATACCATCACAAATTATACTGCCCACGTATCCAAAATTGATGATGTTAATTTTTTAAATATGCAAAAAGACGGAACCGGAGATTATTATTTATACCGTTTCGAGCTCATTGAAAACGAATTAACAATGTTTGAAGTAACCGATAATATCGATGAAAAATTCAATACATCACAAGAATTGAGAGCATTCATACAAAAAAATATGCTTTTAAGTTTCTTTTATAATAAAGATGAAATAAAATACATAAGAGAAACAAACAAAAAATTGGGAAATTAATTTCTATGTTCAATAAAATACTGATTGCCAACCGAGGAGAAATTGCACTGCGAATTATACGCACATGCAAAGAAATGGGAATTAAAACCGTTGCAGTTTATTCAACCGCCGATAAAGACAGTTTGCACGTTCGATTTGCCGATGAAGCCGTATGTATAGGACCGCCGGAAGGGGCGAAATCGTATTTGGATATTGTCAGAATTATTTCGGCAGCCGAAATAACAAATGCCGATGCAATCCACCCCGGTTACGGTTTTTTGTCCGAAAATGCTAAATTCGCCAAAATTTGTTCCGAACACGAAATTAAATTTATCGGACCTACGGCAGAAATGATAGAAAAAATGGGAGATAAAAATAACGCAAAAAAAACCATGCGTGAAGCCAATGTTCCCACAATTCCCGGTTCAAAAGATTTAGTAGAATCTGCCGAAGCGGGAATTTTACAAGCCGAAGAAATAGGATATCCGGTAATTATCAAAGCCACGGCAGGAGGTGGAGGAAAGGGAATGCGTATCATTCGTTCGAGCGAGGAATTTGTTGCAAAATGGGATTCTGCCAAACAAGAATCAGCCGCTTCTTTCGGTAACGATGGTCTTTATATGGAAAAATATATTGAAGACCCGCGGCATATCGAAATTCAAATTGTGGGAGATCAATACGGAAATGCCTGTCATCTGTCGGAACGTGATTGTTCGATTCAAAGACGTCATCAAAAGCTTGCCGAAGAAACACCTTCGCCCTTTATGACCGATGAATTGCGTGAAAAAATGGGTAATGCCGCCGTTGCAGCCGCTAAAAGCATTAATTATGAAGGTGTTGGTACAATAGAGTTTTTGGTTGATAAGGACAGAAACTTTTATTTCATGGAAATGAATACCCGAATTCAGGTAGAGCATCCAATTACGGAAGAAGTAATTAACTACGATTTAATAAAAGAACAAATTAAAGTCGCTGCAGGAGTACCAATTTCAGGGAAAAATTATTATCCTCAGATGCACGCCATCGAATGTCGTATCAATGCCGAAGACCCATTGAATAATTTTCGACCTTCGCCCGGAAAAATTTCTGTCTTGCATACACCCGGTGGGCACGGCGTTCGTGTCGATTCGCACATTTATGCCGGATATACCATACCGCCAAACTACGACTCGATGATAGCAAAATTAATTGTCGTAGCCAGAACGCGAGAAGAAGCATTAAAAAAAATGCGACGTGCTTTGGGGGAGTTTGTTATTGAAGGTATTAAAACAACAATTCCGTTTCATATCCAACTTATGGAAGACGAACGCTTTATAGCAGGTAATTACACAACCAAATTTATGGAAGATTTTCAAATAAAATATTAAAAAAATGTCAAGAACACCAACAGTTGCACCCGAAAGCTTTGCCTTAGTAAATCAGTTAAAGGCAGGAACTACAATTATCGGAGAAATACAATCGAACGGAACATTCAGAATAGACGGCACGCTGAAAGGAAATATTACAGCCGAAGGTAAGGTTGCGATAGGACAAACAGGAATTATCGAAGGGAATATTATATGTTCAAATGCAGATATTGAAGGTACTGTTACCGGTAAATTGATAATAAAAGCATTGCTCAGTTTGAAATCAACTTCTATCGTAAAAGGCGAAATTGTTACTTCCAAATTAGCAATAGAACCCGGTTCATTTTTTAGCGGAACTTGTAAAATGGATGCCATAGAAGACCAAAAATCTGAAAAAGAAGCAAATATCGGAAAGTAAAAAAAAACTTTGAAAAATTATGCAAAATATACAGGTTTAGCATTTCAAATGGCAGCAATCATTTTTATAGGAGTGTTCGGAGGATTGAAACTTGATGCGTATTTGAAGTGGAATTTTCCGATATTTACGCTTGTTTTTTCTGTTTTATCTGTGGTTGTGGCTGTTTATTCGGCAATAAAAGATTTTCTGAAATAATGGAACAAATTTTCAAACACTTTCTCTTAAAAATGTTGATATTTACAACAATAATAATCGCAATTTCTTTTGCGGTTTTTTATTTTTTAATATCAAAATATTACTTTCCTTTTTTTCCGATATTAGTCGGTATATTTGTTTTTGTTTCAGTTTCAACCCATCGTTTCCTATTAAAATCAGCTTACAACAATCCTCGCCGTTTTACAAATTCATTCATGCTTTCTGTCATGTTTAAGCTCTTTTTTTATCTGATATTATCGGCAATTTATTTTTATATCAATCCGGAAAGTGCTAAAATTTTTATCATTTTTGTTGTTACACTTTATGTATTGTTTTCAAGTTACGAAATATATTTGTTATTACAAGATTTAAAGCAAATAGATACGAATCAAAAAACAATACAAAAAACATTTTCAGATGAAAGTAAAAATTAGATATTTCTCATAAAAATTTTATAATTTTGCAAAGAGAAGAAACAATTATAAATAGATATATCAAAATCCAAATTAATTTGTGAAAACAAGTATCCTTTTCCTGAGTTTTTTCCTGATTTTGGCTTTCAACCGAAATTGCCTTGGGCAACATGAAACCCAACATATTTCTTCCGCCGAAACAAAAGAAAAATTTAAACCTGGAGATATGATATTGGATCATATAGGTGATGCCTATGAATGGCATATCGTAACACTTGGACATACACACGTCAGCATACCGCTTCCGATTCTTGTTTACAGCGAAAAATCAGGATTTCATACATTTTTTTCATCACAATTTCATCACGGGCACCAATCTTTTGATGGTTTAAAAATTGCCGGAGAAGGAAGCCCCTACAAAGGAAAAATCATTGAAATAATTGCAGGAAAAGAAACTCGCCCTTACGATATTTCGATTACTAAAAATACCTTGTCGCTGTTTATCAGTTTAGCCTTTATTGTTTGGCTTTTTATTTCGATATCCCGAGCCTATCAAAAACGCCAAGGAAAAGCCCCGAAAGGAATACAATCTTTACTCGAACCAATTATTCTTTTTATTCGCGATGATATTGCCAAAGCGTCTATCGGAGAAAAAAAGTACGAAAAATATACACCTTATTTATTATCGATTTTTTTCTTTATTTTTCTCAATAATTTATTAGGACTTGTTCCAATATTTCCGGGCGGAGCTAATCTCACCGGAAATATCGCAATCACTATGGTTTTAGCAGTGTTTACGTTTATTATAACATCTGTAAATGCCAATAAAAATTACTGGATTCATATCATTAATGCACCGGGCGTACCTTGGTGGTTGAAATTACCACTCCCATTAATGCCCATTGTCGAAATTATCGGAGTATTCACAAAACCGTTTGTACTCATGATTCGTTTGTTTGCCAATATTACGGCAGGACACATTATCGCCTTAGGATTTTTCAGTTTGATATTTATTTTTGGCGAAATGTCAGCCGGGGCAGGATACGGAATGTCGGTACTGTCAGTTTCATTCACAGTATTTATGTCCTTACTCGAACTTTTGGTTGCATTCATACAAGCTTATGTATTCACATTATTATCGGCACTTTATTTTGGAATGGCAACCGAAGAACATCACTAAAAAATATTTTTTCATTCATTAATATCAAATCTCATGTACACATTATCATTAATTCTTCAAGCCGTAACTGAGGCTGTTTCTAATGCACCTTATGCCTATTTAGGTGCCGGAATCGGTGCCGGAATTGCGGCAATCGGTGCAGGCATTGGTATCGGAAGAATCGGCGGCAGTGCCGTAGAAGCAATTGCCCGACAACCCGAATCTGTTTCCGACATTCGTTCAAACATGATTGTTGCCGCAGCCCTTATCGAAGGTGTTGCATTTTTTGCGATTGTAGTTTGTTTACTCGTTATTTTTATGAAGTAACAAAATCGAAGAGAAATTAAACGATTGGTTTAATTTCTCTTTTTTTTCAAAATTAAGATTAATAGATTAAAAATTATACTATGAGCTTAGTAACCCCCGATTTTGGATTAATTTTTTGGATGCTGATATCATTTCTCATTGTCCTTTTTATATTAAAAAAATATGCGTGGAAACCAATACTCTTATCGTTAAAATCAAGAGAAGAATCGATAGATTCAGCCTTAAAATCGGCTGAGAAAGCTCGTGAAGACATGGCTAAATTAAAAGACGATAATGAAAAAATTTTAGACGAAGCCCGCAAAACAAGAGAACTTATGATGAAAGAAGCACATGAATTAAAAGACAAAATCATTGTCGATGCAAAAAAAACAGCAGGATTGGAAGCCGACAAATTAATAGAAATGGCTAAAAACCAAATCCAAAATGAAAAAAATAATGCTGTTGCCGAAATTAGAGTTAAGGTTGTTGAACTTTCGGTACAAATAGCCGAAAAAATATTACAAAAAAATTTAGATACCGATTCAAAACAAAAAGATTACGCAGAATCTCTGCTAAAAAATATTAATCTGAACTGACGGTCTTATTCCAAAGAGAAATCGACTTAATATTTTTCCGGATTTACAAACTTATAAATTTTACAAACTCAATGAGTATAAGCAAAATTTCAGTTCGATACGCAAAAGCACTTTTTCAGGCAGCACAAGAAGCCGGAAAATCTGATGAAATATATCATGATGTGAAACTTATGTTTGAAACATGTTTAATTCCGGAATTTTATTTCATGTTGAACACGCCAGTTGCCAAACCTTCCATGAAAAATGAGATTATTCAATCTATTTTCACAGGGAAAGTTGATCAGATAAGTCTCAATTTTTTAGAATTAGTAACAAAAAACAAGCGAGAATCTGTTCTAAAAAATATTGCAAGAAACTATTTAAAGTTACATCAAAAATTCCATAATATAAAAGACGTTCGGCTTGTTACTTCGGTAGTTTTTGACGAAAAAACAATTCAAGGTATCATAACAGCAGTTGAAAAAGGGTTAAATTCAAAAATCGAATTATCAAAAACAATTGATACCGGTATAATCGGCGGTTTTATCTTAAAAATCGAAAATACACAATACGATGAAAGTATTTCGTCTAAACTGTTAGAAATTAAACGCCAATTGCTTGAACCGGCACAATCATAAAATATAAAAAATATACTCAAAATAAATATTAAATCTCATGGCAGGCATAAAACCCGGAGAAGTTTCCGAAATTATTAAACAAAAACTTCAAGGAATTGAATCCCAAGTTCAATTAGAAGAAATTGGGACCGTTATCGAAGTTGGTGACGGTATCGCTCGGATTTACGGATTAAACAACGTACAAGCCAACGAAATGATCGAATTTCAGAACGGCGTAAAAGGCATCGTTCTGAATTTAGAAGAAGATAATGTCGGAGCTGTTTTATTAGGACTATCGGAAGGTATCAAAGAAGGCGACACTGTAAAGCGTTTGAACAGAATTGCTTCCATTCAAGTAGGTGAAGGATTGCTTGGGCGCGTTATCAACACTCTCGGCGAGCCGATTGACGGCAAAGGTCCTATTCCCGGCGAGCGATACGAAATGCCGCTCGAAAGAAAAGCTCCCGGAGTTATCTATCGACAACCGGTGAACGAGCCGCTTCAAACCGGAATAAAAGCAATTGATGCTATGATACCAATTGGTCGCGGGCAACGTGAGCTGATTATCGGAGACCGACAAACCGGGAAAACGGCAATAGCCATTGATACAATCATCAACCAAAAAGAATTTTACGACAAAGGCAAACCTGTTTTTTGTATTTATGTTGCCATTGGTCAAAAAGGCTCAACGGTTGCAAATATATTAAGAACACTCGATGAACATGGTGCTTTGGCTTATACCGTAATTGTAACGGCAACCGCAGCCGACCCTGCCGCTCTTCAATTTTATGCTCCCTTTGCAGGTGCTTCTATCGGCGAATATTTCAGAGATTCCGGACGACCTGCTTTGATTATTTATGACGATTTATCCAAGCAAGCTGTATCATACCGCGAAGTGTCTTTATTGCTTCGCCGTCCGCCCGGACGTGAAGCATTTCCCGGCGATGTGTTTTATTTACATTCCCGATTATTGGAACGAGCTGCGAAAATTATAAATTCAGATACCATTGCACGTCAGATGAATGATATTCCGGAATCTATTCGTCATCTTGTCCAAGGCGGAGGCTCACTCACAGCTCTTCCCATTATTGAAACTCAGGATGGTGACGTTTCGGCTTATATTCCCACAAACGTGATTTCGATTACCGACGGACAAATTTTCTTGGAATCGAATCTTTTCAATTCCGGTGTTCGACCGGCAATTAATGTCGGTATTTCGGTTTCTCGTGTTGGCGGTAATGCTCAAATAAAGGCAATGAAAAAAGTTGCAGGAACACTTAAATTAGACCAAGCTCAATTCCGCGAATTGGAAGCATTCTCAAAATTTGGTTCCGATTTAGATGCTGCAACAATGTCAGTTTTGGAAAAAGGACGCAGAAATGTCGAAATTCTTAAACAAGGACAATATGCCCCGTTTAGAGTAAATCAACAAATTGCAATCATTTATTGCGGAACCAAAGGTCTTTTGCGAGATGTTCCTGTGAACAAAATCAAAGAATTTGAACGTGAATTTATCGATTTTCTTGAAGCAAAACATGCAAGTATCATGCAAACTCTTGCAGAAGGGCAACTAACTGATGAAGTTATCAAGGTTTTGGAAAATTCGGCAAAAGAAATTTCAGCGGGATACAAAAAATAAATATCAAAACAATGGATAAAAAATCTTTCGATGAAGCAGCGGAAAAATCAAAAACGCTCAATACAAGACCATCAAATGTTCAATTACTAAAACTGTATGCCTTGTATAAGCAAGCTTCGGAAGGAGATGTTCATGGTGATAAACCGGGAGGTTTCGATTTTAAAGCTGCAGCAAAATACAATGCGTGGGAAGAAGAGAAAGGCAAATCTTCCGACATAGCAGCCCAAGAGTATATACAGCTTGTTGCTGAGTTAATTGCAAACGATAAATAAATTCACTGAAAAAAGTGATAAGGTAGAAAGTTAATAAAGTTATCTTGCTGAAAAATAAGGTATTTAACATAATTCCGTATATTCAAATAAATTGTTGATTATAAACGATATATATATTCAACTTATAACTTTTAACTTTCAACTTTTAATTTTCTACTTTCAACTAAGTTAATGGCAAATTTAAAAGAAATACGTACACGCATTGCTTCGGTAAAATCGACAAGGCAAATTACAGCAGCTATGAAAATGGTTGCAGCATCGAAGTTACGCCGTGCACAAGACAATATTCTTCGATTGAGACCCTATGCAAACAAACTGCATTCCATATTACAGCATATTGCTCAGGTTTCCGATGCTTCGGACGATAACGTCTATGCACGTTATACCGATGAATTACAAAATGTTCTGCTGGTTGTCGTTTCCTCAAACAAAGGACTTTGCGGTGCTTTTAATGCAAATGTTGCAAAGCTGGCAGTTTCTGCTGCTCAAAACGAATACGGCAACTTGATGAAAAAAGGCAGCGTGCATTTTATGACTATCGGGAAAAAGGCGGCTGATTATTTAAAAGCTAAAAAATATACAGTACTGGAATCCGAAAATCATGTTTTAGACAATTTGACTTTCGAAAATGTTAAAATTATTGCCGAAAAATTAATGTTGGATTTTAAAGAAAAACGTTACGACAAAATTATTATATTTTACAACGGATTTAAAAATGCAGCAACTCAACTTTTAACAAAAGAGCAATTCCTCCCGATTGAAGTGAGCGAGGATTCAAATAATGGGCAAATTCAGGATTACATTTTTGAACCATCAAAAGAATATCTTATTGAGAATTTAATTCCGAGTACTCTGAAAATAAATTTATTTAAGGCAATTCTTGATTCTTTCGCTGCCGAACAAGGTGCTCGAATGACAGCAATGCACCAAGCAACCGATAATGCCGGACAAATGATTAAAGAATTGACTTTGAATTATAATAAAGCACGCCAAGCTTCTATTACGAATGAAATTTTGGAAATTGTTTCTGGTGCTAATGCTTTAAATGCTTAAAAGTATGACACAATACTAAAAAGACAGATTGAAAATCTGTCTTTTTTTATATGTGCTTTTTTCTTCAATAGAATTTGATTCGTATTTATATTTCAACATGTTTTTAGCTAAGAAATCGGACAGATTTATTTGTATTTTATAATGTCAGTATTCTTATCAAAATCAAATTATTACTTAATTATCCATTAACCATTACTTATTTGCCCTTTCTTTGCAGCGTTTTGATTTTTAATTCCTAATTTCCAATTCCCAATTCCCAATTCCCAATTCCTAATTCCTAATTCCTAATTTAGCTTTTATGGTATCGACAACAAAATAAACCATCGGCACCAGAAATACTGTTAATATCAAAGACGAAAGCAATCCGCCGATAATAACCCAAGCCAAACCGTTTTTCCATTCGGCGGCGGTTCCGGAAGCCAATGCAATGGGCAACATACCTATTGCCATCGATAAAGTTGTCATTAAAATAGGTCGCATTCGTTCTTTTCCTGCAATAATAAGTGCTTCTTTAAAATGTTTTCCTTCCGCTTTGAGTTGATTTGTGAAATCGACAATCAGAATCGAGTTTTTGGTAACCAAGCCCATGAGCATTATCAATCCGAGTTGTGCAAACAAAGTCAGATGATTCAAAGATAAATTTAAGGCGAGAAAAGCTCCGATTGACGCTACCGGTATGGCAAATAAAGCCACAAACGGATAAATATAACTGTCGTAAAGTGCGACCATAATCAGATATATCAGAATAAAAGATATAAGCAAAACCGAAGCTAATGCACCGAAACTTTCGTTTTGTGTTTTGATATCGGCTCCCCAAGTCATTTTTACGCCTTCGGGCAGCGGTTGTTTTTTTAGATATGCAATTGCTTCGTCAGCCAAAGTTCCGGAAGGGCGACCGAAGGATTCTGCGGTCAGCGTTACCGAAGCTTGGCGGTCTAAGCGTTCGAGCAGAGAGGGCGAATTATCTTGTCTTACTTCGGCAAATTGCGATATTTCAACGGGCTGATTCATTGGGTTTACGATGGATAGATTCTGCACGTCTTCGAAATTTTTACGGTTGAAATCGTCGAGCCAAATTCGGACGGGGTATTCCGTACCGTTTTCTGTGAGCACGGCATCGTCGTTTCCGGTAAATGCGGTTCGTAAATTTGAGCCTACATAAGCTGTTGTAAGTCCTAAACGCTGCATTTTGTCCTTGTCGGGAATCACTTTGTATTCGGGACTTCCTTCTTCTACCGACAGTTGCACGTTGTCTGCTCCCGGAATGGTTTCGACTGCGGATTTCAATTCCTGTGCGGTTTTCATCACTAAATTCAAATCGCTGCCGCTCAATGTTATTTTAATCGGTGCACCTTTTGGCAGCAAACCCAACACTGCCATGGAAAAATTAATGCTCGGAAATTGAGTTCTCAGCTCTTCGCGCAACGATTTCATATATTTTTCGGTTTGGGTGTAGCGTCCGTTTTCCGGTTTGAGTTGAATTGTAAATTCCGATAAATTAGCTGAGCCTACGCCCAAACTCCCGATTCCGGTGCTCGGTCCGGCAATATTGCTGAAAAGGCTTTCGATTTCGGGTTGTTGAACGATGAAATTTTCTATTTCTTGTGAAATCAGATTGTTCTGCCGAACGCTTATCGTCTTATCGAATTCTAAATTCAATCGAAATTTGCCTTGGTCGCCTGTGGACATCATTTCTTTGCCGATAATTCCTTGTTTCATCATAACACCTGTCATTATCAACAAAAAAACAACAAAAGCAGTGAATATTAATTTATGTCGAAGTACCCATTCCAATTGCCTTCCGTACCATTGTATGAAAATATTAAGTTGATGTTCGAACCAAAGTAAAAAGCGATTGATGAAATTTGTGGGCTGCAAATCGTCTTTTTTCCCGATTCGCGATGCAAGCCACGGTGTCAATGTAAAACCGACCAATAAACTTGTGAGTGTGGAAGTTATCACAACAATTGAAAATTGTTTCAACATATCGGCAACAAAAACCTGCAAAAACAAAATCGGTAAGAAAACCACCACATCGACCAATGTAATTGAGAGAGCCGAAAATCCGATTTCCATTCGTCCGTCCAATGCCGCCGCGTGTTTCTCTTTGCCCATATCCAAATGCCTCTGAATATTTTCCAAAACTACGGTGGCATCATCGACCAAAATTCCGATAATCAACGACATGGCGAGCAAAGTCATCAAATTCAGAGTGAAACCCATGAGCCACATCACGGCAAAAGCCGTAACCAGAGAAGTTGGTATTGAAATCAGTACGATTAACGAGTTTCGGTAACTTCGCAAAAATAAAAGCATCACGAGCGAAACCAATATCACGGCAAGCATCAAATCGAAAACTACCGAATCCACAGCCGCAATGGTTTTGTCGGTACTGTCGTCGGCGACAATGAATTTGATTCCGAATTTTGAATTTTGATTTTCGATATGCAGAAGTTTTTCGTGTACCAATTTAGATACTTCAACAGCATTGGCATCGCCTTGTTTCTTCAACATCAGTCCGATACCGTTTTTCCCGTTGAATCTGCTTACCGATGTTATTTCTTTAATGCCGTCGGTAACCACAGCCACGTCTTTCAGGTAAACAGGGCTTCCCGGAGCGGGCATTGCTATCTGAACGTTCATAATTTGGGTGATGTTTTCAAATTTTCCTGTCAATCGCACCGAATTATTTTCTTTGTCGGATTGTACTTTTCCGGCAGGCAAATCCAAACCCGAACGATTCACGGCATCGACAACTTGGGAAAGCGAAATTTTATATAATTTCAATTTGTCTTGATTTACTTTCACCTGAATTTCGCGTTCTTCGCCGCCCAAAATCGTGATTTCGGCAACGCCTTTCAGTTGTTGAATTTGAGGTAAATACTCATCTTTCATTTTTTGATAAAATTCCGTTGCCGACAAATTGCTTGTGGCACTTATCGAAATTATCGGCAAGTCGTTGGGCGAAACTTTGCTCATTACCGGACTCAAAATATCCGCAGGTAAATCTTTTCTGATATTATCGATGTATCGTTGAGCATCTTGCATCGCTTTGTCCACATTTGTTCCGTATTTTAAATTAGCGATAATTACCGAAGCATTCGGCATCGATTTGGTTTCCAGATAATCGACACCTTCGAGATTCGACAATGCGTCTTCAATTTTCCGAGAAACAGATGTTTCCACTTCCTGCGGTTCGGCTCCGGGATACATTGTTTTTATTACAACAACCGGTTGGTTGAAATCGGGCAACAGCTCGTAACCCAAATTTTGATAGCCAATAACTCCCAACAATGCGAACACGCTGAATAATACAATAATCAGCGAAGGGCGTTTTATAGAAATTTCTGTAATGTTCATGATAAATCTTTTTATTAATAAAATATCTAAAAATCAATGATAAACTTTTTATTTTTTAACGATAAACAGCGACACCGAAGCCTAATTCGATAATATCGCTTAACGGAATAGATGAATTTCCTGCTTTGCTTGCAATATACAATCCGCGACTTCCCACGCGAACATAAAAAGCTGTTCCCGTTGCAGGTGTTTTTTTGCTGAGCAATTTTGTTTTTATTTCGCCGCCCAAAAATATTCCGGCATTTCTTCCGGGCGCCCACCAATAGTATTTCTCCGGATAATGAGCAGGCAACTTAATCCAATATTCACTTCCAAAGGTATGATGCAGAAACCAGCCGACATTCAAAGGCATTAGTTCGGTGTTATTGTTGATTTTAAATCGCAACAATTTCGATGTAAATTGCAGGCTGACACTGTGTAAATCGTCGGCAGCAGCAAACTCGGGGACATATCCGTAGAAAAAAGTAATATCCATTTTGTTTTTAAAAAATGTATATCCCACACCGGTGGATAAAAAGCCGATGCCGCCGGCAAATTGCAACTTTACGTAATCGGGCATAAATATTTTGTATTTCGATGAATCGGTTTTCGACTGACCGGAATTTTCGGATACGAAACTCAACGAAATCAATATAAATATCAATACTTTTCTAAAATTCCAAGGTATCAACATAAAATTCGTTATTTGATATTTTTATTATGTTGTATTTATAATTTTCTACGCCGTAAACATTAGCAAACGTAATTTTTTCATCTTCGGAATGATAAATTTCATGTCCGTGATAATGTCCGTGAACAGTAAATAATATGTTCTCGTAACGGATTAAAGTACGGTGAAATTCGTCAGCCAAAGCTGCATCAAAGCCAATATCATTGGGCGGCAAATGAAAAATGACGATGGCTTTGTCGAAATATTCGTCGGGTTTCAGTTGTGCGTCGAGCCAATTAACATCGGGTACATTGCCGTTGTATTCAAACTCGAGGCTGTTTGTATTGATGAAAATGAATTTTATTTGATTGTAAATGAAACTGAAATCGAAAGCTCCGAACATTTCTTGATAAGCTTTTGCACCGGTACCGACCAAATCGTGGTTTCCGATAACAACAAAATACGGTGCGTTTAGCTTCAATAAAAATGAATTTGCCCATAAATATTGTTTCGGCAAACCGAAATCGGCAATATCGCCCACGTGAATTACAAAATCGACCGAAGGATTTTGATTCACTTTTTCGACAAATTCCTCGGTTTCATCGAAAAAATTATGAGTGTCGCCCGTAAAGGCAATTGTTATTGTATCGTCGTTCGGAGGTGTATTTAATTTTTCGATATTCTTTCGGTTCACATCTCTGTTTTCTTCACTGAAATTGATTGCATAAGGCGAATAATCGAATATGTTTTCGCAAGAGGTAAGTGTTAAAATAAATATCAACAGAAAGAATTTTGATTTCATGTGATTATATTTTTTTGGGGCTACATGGAAGTCCACATTCTGCAATGTTTGTGCACGTTTTTTGATTTTGTAATATTATCATGCTCTTTTGTGTTTTACCGGAATCATGGACGTTTCATAATTTTCAAATGAATAAAGATTATTCCATAATATATTTGAATTTTGAATATTCGGTATCCGCAAAATTCAACCATTTCCTGATTTTTTTGATAATATCCTCAAAATCATCACAGTAGATATTATAAACTGTTTTTTCAAACATATTTTTGTTGTTCAAAAATTCAGAATAAAGAAATCCGGTTGTTTCGATGAATTCTTGTTTTGAAAAAACAACACGTTTATCTAATATACGTTCTAAGATATTTTCTACAACTTTTATGTACAACTTCTCTTTTGTTCTGAAATAGTAATCTATTATCGACACCTCCACTTCTGCAAGAGTTGCAATTTTGAGAATGGTTGTTCCGTTAAATCCGTTTAAAAGAAAAATCATACATGCCGACCGAAATATTTTACTTTGGGTATCTAACTCTATATTTTTCATTTTTTATGTATTAATTTATGTTAAAACGAATGTTTGTAAAATCAAAATCTTAAAATTTCGGTCATCAGACCAAATCGAACAATATCAAGTCGATGACTGAAATACATATTGTAATAATCCGAACCGTGATAATATTGAACGAACAGTCCGATATCTTCCATAAATTTTGGGTGATAATACAGTGTTAAAGTAAGATTTAAGCGTTTTGTTGAAAAGTTGCTCCAATCGTAAACATTGCCGAACATCCAAGTTGTTTCGCCTTTTATCGAAATATCGGCTTTTTTCTTAGTCGCATCTTGCTTTTTGCCGGGTATTTTAAATATTGAAAACGCTGTGTGCCACCTGTATTGACTGTATATTCCGTTGAGTTCGTCTTCAATCCAAGTTTCGGGGTGCATTTCGAACGAGGTTTTGAAAAACTGATGAGCTTTGAAGCGTTTGCTGAAATTGGTAAACAGAACTCCGACTTCGTAAAAGTTTGTGGAAAAATCGCCCGATTGCAAATTGATACTGCTGTCGGGCAAAAGAAAATCGCCGTCTTGTCCGTTGGAATGATGTGCAATTCGCCCGAATAAACTTATTTTTCGAGGGTTTTCGCAATCATTCAAAAGATAATATGCGGTAACTTGCGGAATATAACTTGGCGTGCGCACCGGATATGAGCGTTCCTGAAACATTCTGATAATAATTTGAGGAGTGAGAACGCCCATCAGTCGCGAATTTTTGCTTTTACGCAAATTAAAGTTAGGCATCAAATTCCCTTCGAACCAAAGTGGTTCTATGTTTCCAATATCGGTCGGGAATGTAATGAAACTGTTTCCCTGATTTGCCTGCGAAATTTCCGGAAGACCGATAATTTCTTTTGTGTTGTTTTCCTGTGCAAAAATCGGGATTGTCGATGCAATTAAACAGATAATGATTGTGATAAACTTTTTCATTTTTTACAGATAAATTATCGAAATCATAATTTTCAAATTACTTGATAAATCGAACGAAGCTTTGCCGAAATTCGGTCGATTGCTTAATCCGATGGTTTGAATATTGGAAAAACCGATTCCTTCTTTGGGCAAAATCAGTCCCTTATCTATTTTCCCGTTCGAGTTTTCGTCGTGCAAAATGCTTACAGCGTATTTTCCCTGCGGGATATTTTCAAAAGTTACAAACGACGATTTATTCGTGATTTTTCCCTTCGAGATTCTAAAATATTTGTTATAATGTTCGTCGGGAATTGAGCCGTCTTTGTTGTATAATGCAAATTGAACATTGCCTTTTGAGTTGTGCAGGTTTTTAACAATTATTGTCAATGAATAATTTTCATTCTTATCAACATTAAATGAAGATAGCAAAACGACTGAAATGATTAATATCGAGGATATTATAAAGGTGTTTTTCATCTGTTTATATTTTATTTTGGCGAGATGGAAGTCCACGTTTTGAAGATTTCCAACAAATTATTTGATTTTTTTCATATAATCATGCTTTTGTGTGTTTTACCAAAATCATGGACGTTTCATTGATTTAGTAATGAGTTTTAAATAAATGTCTAATATTCTTTGCGATTCTTTGCGAAAACTTTGCGGTTCTTTGCGGTAAAATGCTTTATTATATGCTTATCCGCAAATCACCCCAAGTAATCCCATCTATAAGAAACAGA
>DYMH01000228.1 GCA_020721645.1 Draconibacterium orientale | reverse complement strand
AAACAAAAAATTGACATATTCCGAAAAAATATGCCCATAATTATATATTTTCAAAGAATTTTAAGCTGAAACTAAA
Source organism: Draconibacterium orientale (assembly GCA_020721645.1). GTDB lineage: Bacteria > Bacteroidota > Bacteroidia > Bacteroidales > JAADGE01 > DYMH01. The sequence goes on along the minus strand of DYMH01000228.1, from coordinate 2,906 downwards.
CCAAATAATCGTCCAATTTCAATTCGTATTCCAAGAAACGGAAACATTCATCGTCGGCTAAACCAAAACGTCCATCGACTTGTATAAATTCGAGTTTCAAAAATGTACCGTCTTCTGTTTTGTAAATATTTTGCTCCGAAATGCCTACTGCGGTAAGTCTTCCGCCGTAAGCGGCACCGGTATCAATATTTAATGACACAATTTTTTGATTTTCCTTTCTGAGAAACGGAAAATCGGCAATGTATGTATCGGGCGATAAACGGCTGAAACTGTCCTCTTGCTCTTCGCCGGGCAAGCTGCAAAAATAGCGCATTTTGCGTGTGGGCGTGTGCCCGTGAATGACCAAATTGCCGTCCCAGCTTTCGGTTCGCCCTTCAAAAAAACTGTTGCGAACCCAAACCGGCGAGTTGGCGTGGTCGTTTTCGGGTTTCGAATAATATGCGTTAAAATCTTCAATTCCTTTAATTCCTAATTGAAAATCAAGCGGTGTATATGGGTGCAAACCGGCATGGACAAAGATAAATCCGGCTTTTTTCCCTTCAAATTCAATAGTTTCACGGTGCGAAATTTTAAGTTCGGAAAAAAAATCGCGATATTTTTGGTCTAAATTAGAAATTAAATCATCGGCAGAATCGAATCCAAAAGAATTTACGGTACGCGAACCTCCGTTAAATTCCCATAAAAATTTCGGCAGACAGGTATTATTTTTTTCACTGTTTATTTCATCTAACATCATATGTTCATGATTTCCCATCAAACAAACCTTATCATACTTTAAAGATATAATTTTGTCGATAACTTCCTTAGAAGAAGGTCCTCGGTCGATTAAATCACCCAAAAAAATCATTTTCTTAATATTCGTAGTCCGAATATTACTTAAAAGTGTGATAAAATGGTCGTGCATTCCGTGAATATCACCGACAACCCATATATATTCTTTCGATTTGTTCATACTTTACCTCATATTATTTAGTAATATTTTGCAATAAATGTACCGGGAATAAACTTTAAACGAAAAACGAAAAACGAAAAGTGAAAAACGAAAAACGAAAAACTAAAAACGAAAAGTGAAAAACTAAAAAAATGGTCCAACTTTCCACTTTCCACTTTTCACTTTTCACTTTTCACTTTTCACTTTCCACTTTTCACTTTTCACTTTTCACTTTTCACTTTTCACTTTTCACTTTTCACTAATATGACTTAGCGAACAGTACTCTTCTTTCCGATGGTTTCCCGGTAACAATACAAATGCCTTCTTCTTTTTCATATTCAAAAGGCAGACTGCGAATTGTTGCTTTTGTTTCAGATTTTATTTGTTCTTCGGTTTCGGGTGTTCCGTCCCAGTGTGCCAATATAAATCCGCCTTTTTCGTTGAGTATGGTTTTAAATTCATCGTAAGAATTGGCTTTGCGTATATTTTCGTTTCTGAAATTCAGAGCTTTTTGGTAGATATTTTGTTGAATATCTTCGAGCAATTTTTCGATATATTCCACAATTCCGACTTGCTGAACGACTGATTTTTCCAGAGTATCGCGACGCACGACTTCTATTGTTCCTTGTTCAATGTCACGCGGTCCGAGAGCTAAACGAACCGGAACGCCCTTCAATTCGTATTCGGCAAATTTGAATCCGGGGCGTTGTGAGTCTCTGTCATCAAATTTAAAACTAATGCCCTTGATTTTCAGTTGTTCTGTGATTTTGTTCACTTCGGTGCGGATTATCTCCAATTGCTCAATCTTTTGATAAATGGGAACAATCACAACTTGTATCGGAGCTAATTTGGGAGGTAAAACCAATCCGTTATCATCGGAATGTGCCATCACCAGAGCTCCCATCAAACGAGTGGAAACGCCCCAAGATGTTGCCCAAACGTAATCGAGTTTGCCGCTTTGGTCGGTAAATTTAACATCGAATGCTTTGGCAAAATTTTGCCCCAAAAAATGCGAAGTTCCGGCTTGCAAGGCTTTACCGTCTTGCATCAAAGCCTCTATACACAGTGTTTCCAAGGCTCCGGCAAATCGTTCGCTTGCCGATTTTGCACCTTTTATTACGGGCATTGCCATCCATGTTTCGGCAAATTCGGCATAAACGTCCAACATTTTTGTGGTTTCGGTCCACGCTTCGGCTTGTGTGGCGTGTGCCGTGTGCCCTTCCTGCCAAAGAAATTCGGCTGTTCGTAAAAACAATCGGGTTCGCATTTCCCAACGCATCACGTTTGCCCATTGATTGATAAGCAATGGTAAGTCGCGATAGGATTGTATCCAATTTTTATAGGTGCTCCAAATAATGGTTTCAGATGTTGGGCGGATAATGAGTTCTTCTTCTAATTTTGCATCGGGGTCAACGATAACGCCTTTTCCGTCGGGCGAATTTTTAAGCCGATAATGTGTAACAACGGCACATTCTTTGGCAAATCCTTCAACATGACTTGCTTCTTTCGAAAAATAAGATTTCGGAATCAACAAGGGAAAATAGGCATTTTGATGTCCGGTTTCTTTGAACATTTTGTCCAATTGGGCTTGTATTTTTTCCCATATCGCATAACCATAAGGTTTAATAACCATCATGCCGCGAACGCCTGAATTTTCGGCTAAATCGGCTTTTTGAACGATGTCGTTATACCATTTCGAATAATCTTCGGAGCGACTTGTAATTCCTTTTGACATATTATTTTGTGAATTGATTTTGTGCTGCAAAAATATAAATTTCGGCGGACTTTGGAAGAAATTATTTTTTTGAAGGCGAATTTATTTTGTATCAAAATAAATAATCGGACAGATTTATTTGTGTATTATAATGTCCATATTCTTATCAAAATCAAATTATTACTTCATTAACCATTAACAATTAATAATGCGAATCACGGGTCAAAATTTATTTTAAGTCATTGAAATATAGTTGATTAA
>DYMH01000088.1 GCA_020721645.1 Draconibacterium orientale | reverse complement strand
TTGATATTATTTCCAAAATAAGTGGCTTAACAAAAGAAGAAATTGAGAAATTATAGCTTCGGAATCCCCCGCTAATCGAAGACTGCCACAAGATGAATGCTAAGTGAAATTTGTAATTCCGCTTTCCTTTTTTTTGAAAGTTTTTAACATTCGTTGCGGAACAAAAGCGAACATAACCGAAATATCAACACTAACGAATTTCCTTTTCGATGCCGCCGGCAATATGACCTGCAACAAAAACAAAGGCATCTCGGCCATATCAAATAACCCGCTCGATTTGATACAGCAAGTAACATACAATCTCACCAACTTTGTGCAGTACCACTACACTGCATCGGGTTCAAAGCTTCGGCAAACGGTTTATACCGATGGTTTGGTATCTATAACCACCGATTATGCGGGGCGTTTTGTAACTAAACGCTTTGAAATCGCATATTATCACAAAGGAGAAAAAATAGTGCAGAAATATTGAAATCTTAATAAAAAAATTAGTATTTTGTACGGAATATAAATTAAAGGAAACAATACTTTTTTCATTCAGTATAAATCATATTCAAAATCAAGAAAATGAGCTATTTAGATATTGAACAAAACGACCTTGTCAATTTAGAAAAAGCTTTATCGGTAGAACTTATTCGCTCGAATCGTGCAGGAGCTTATGCAATGACAACCGTTGTCGGTTGTAATACACGGAAGTATCATTGCATGCTGTCTGTTCCCTTTGACGATGGTTCGCAACACATTCTGCTTTCCGGACTCGATGAAACAGTCATTCAACGCGGCGAATCGTTTCGATTGGGGATACGGCGATATGCCGGCGGTTTTTATGAACCCCTTGGGCATCGATATATCAGTCGGTTTGAAACCGACCCGAGTCCCGCAAGAATCTATCGGGTTGGAGGTGTTATACTCAAAAAAGAACAATTGCTTGCCGAAGAAGAAGATTGTATTTTAGTTCGATACACAATACTCGAAGCCCATTCCGAAACCACCATTCGATTGCAACCTTTCTTAGCCTTTCGCAACATTCATTCGCTGATGAAAGTCAATATGAATTGCAATACCAAAACAACGCCCATAGAAAATGGGATTAAAACATGCTTGTACGAAGAATATCCCGAATTATTCATGCAACTCTCTAAAAAGTGCAAATTTGTAACAGCACCCGATTGGTATTTGAATATTGAATATGAAAGAGAAAACGAAAGGGGTTACGAAGACACCGAAGACTTGTTTGTCCCCGGATTTTTTGATGTTGCCGTAAAGAAAGGAGAGTCTTTTGTTTTTTCTGCCGGTGTGAGTGAATTAAAAACGGCAAAATTAAAAGAAAAATTTGAGAAAGTTATTGAGAGTCGCATTCCGCGTACAAATTTTGAGAATTGTCTTATCAATTCGGCTCAACAATTTTTCAACCGCAGAAATTCCAAAACACTTGTTGTTGCCGGATTTCCGTGGTACGGTTTTCGTTTTCGGGAAACCATCATTGCATTGCCCGGCTTAACCTTATTTCAAAATAACACAACACGGTTTTTTGAAGCAATGGATTCATTAATAGACGAATACGTTCACCGTTCCGATTGCTTTTCGTTCGACATTCCGTTATTGATAATTCGTGCTGCACAGCAATATGTTGAATATACCGGCGATTCAAAAGAAATCACCCGGAAATATAAAGATTTTGCAAAAGCATTTTTAAAAAAAGCATTCAGTAAAGAATGCAACTTCGAGATTCGCGACAACGGCATGATTTATATTCCCCAAACCGACAACCCGACATCGTGGATGGACGAAGTAGAAAACGGCAAATCCATTGTTTGTCGTTACGGATATTTGCCCGAAATTAATGCTTTGTGGTACAATGCCCTCATGTTTATTTTGCAATTAGCGAAAGAAAATAAAGTGACAGAATTTAAAAAAATCATTGGAGATATACCCGACAAAATTTTGCAAAATTATACAAACGTTTTTTGGAACGAAGTCGAAACAGATTTGTACGATTTTGTTACGGATACCGAGAAAAATGCAGAAATCCGTCCCAATCAAATATTTTCCGTGGGAACAGGATTTTCACCCTTAGACAAAGACAAAAAATCCAAGGTACTTGGCAAAGTAAAACGTCATTTACTTACCGAACGCGGTTTACGAACACTTTCACCCCGAAGTTCCATGTATATCGGAATATACAAAGGAGATGAAACCGAACGTCGCCGAAGTGTTCATCAAGGTACCATTCATCCTTGGCTTGCAGGCGTATATTGCGATGCGTGGATAAATATTTATGGAAATGAAGAAATAGGCGAGGTCGAAAGAGTATATCAAAATTTTGAAACAGCCATGTTTGAATCCGGATTAGGAACAGTATCCGAGCTCTACGACGGCGACCCACCTCATAATTCTAAGGGTGCTGTTTCCTATGCTCCATCGGTTGCCGAATTACTACGTATAAAAATGCTCATCGAAAAAACTAAAAAAATATGAAGGTATTGATGTTTGGCTGGGAATTTCCGCCACATATTTCGGGTGGTTTGGGAACTGCGTGTTATGGTTTAACAAAAGGACTTTCCGGCTTCGAGGATTTGGATATTATTTTTGTAGTTCCAAAATTACACGGCGATGAAGATAATTCTACCGCGCAACTTATCAGTGCCGACAGTGTTCCGATTAAAAATCGAGGTATCGATTACAGTGTCCTATGGTCGGAAAATAAATATCCCGTAAGCGAATCAATAACAACAAAAAAACATATAGTTAAAGAAGTTCCGATTCTAAAAGAATTGGATTATATTGAAATAAAATCGATGCTTCAACCATATCTTTCGGCAGAAGAATTTGAAATTTTTCTGAAAGAAAAGAATTTAAATGTAGCCAACGTTAAAATCGACAGTGAAGGACGTTTTTATTATATAAAAGACGGTGTTGCTGTTTTGGTAAAAGAGATGACCAATAGCTTTAACGATACCGATGAGGATATAAAAATTGCTTTTTCGGGAAAATACGGAGCAAACCTAATGCAAGAAGTTGCAAATTACGCCAAAATTGCTGCACTGATAGCTTCAACCCATACTTTCGATGTCATTCATGCCCACGACTGGCTGACCTATGCAGCAGGAATTGCCGCCAAACAAATTTCGGGCAAGCCCTTAGTTGTTCATGTTCATGCGACAGAATTTGACCGAGGCGGCGAATATCATATCAACAGCGAAGTATATGCTTTGGAAAAAGCCGGAATGGAAAATGCCGATACCGTAATTACGGTAAGTAATTTGACTCGCAACACCGTGATTAATCGCTACGGAATTGAACCCAAAAAAGTGATTACTGTGTATAATGCCGTAGAACCCCAAGAGGCAGAATACACAGATTTTAAAAAGAATGTCGATGAAAAAATAGTTACCTTTCTTGGTCGAATAACATATCAAAAAGGTCCCGAATATTTTGTTACAGCTGCCGCAAAAGTATTGAAACGTGTCGAAAACGTACGATTTGTAATGGCAGGCAGCGGCGATTTGTTCAGAGACATGATAAAATTTGCAGCGAAATTGAAAATTACCGACAAATTTCATTTCACCGATTTTCTCAAAGGCGAAGACGTCATTCACATGTTTGCAATCAGCGATGTGTATGTTATGCCTTCAATATCGGAGCCTTTCGGAATTTCGCCCTTGGAAGCAATGCGTTCGAATGTTCCGGTGATTATCTCAAAACAATCGGGCGTTGCGGAAGTTTTAAACAATGCCGTTAAAGTCGATTTTTGGGACGATGATGCAATTGCCGATGCTATTTACGGACTGATTTGCTATGATGGAATGACCAAAGAATTTAAAGTCAATTCCAAAAACGAAGTCGATAATCTGAAATGGGAAAAACCGGCAAAAGAAGTTTATGAAATTTATAAAAATCTATTTTTAAGCGAAAAACTAAAAGAGATTTAAGAACTCTTATGACACAAGAAACAAGACGCAAGATTGAAGAAAATGCTGAAAAATATATTCCGGCAAAATTTTAACGACATCATTTTTTTTCTGTTAAGTAGTTTATCTAAATCAATATAAATAAAATTAATAAGTAATCGGACAGATTTATTTGTATTTTATAATGTCCGTATTCTTATCAAAATTACGTCATTAACCATTAACAATTACTTACCATGCGAAACATCTGCTTTTATTTTCAAGTTCATCAGCCGTATCGATTGAAAAGATACCGATTTTTCGACATTGGAGTCGAACATCATTATTTTGATCACTATGAAAATCGAATTCACATGGAACGAATTGCAAATAATTGCTATCTTCCTGTGAATAAAATTCTTATGGATTTAATAAAAAAACACAAAGGAAAATTCAAAGTCAGTTTCTCAATAACCGGAAGTGCTTTGGAACAATTTGCCGAATATGCACCCGAAGTATTAGAAAGTTTTAAAAAACTTGCCAAAACCGGCAGTGTCGAATTTTTAGCTGAAACCTATTCGCACTCCTTAGTGTCGATGCGATCGAAAGAAGAATTTAAAGAGCAGGTTATTCAACACAGCCAAAAAATTAAAGAATTGTTCGATTATATACCCGAAGTGTTTCGGAACACAGAATTAATATACGACAATCAAATAGGCGAAACCGTAGCCGAGATGGGGTTCAAAGCTATGCTCACCGAAGGGGCAAAACATATTTTGGGTTGGAAGAGTCCGAATGTTTTATACTACAATGTGTTACGTCCTGAGTTAAAATTATTGCTGAAAAATTATAAACTCAGCGATGATATTGCTTTTCGATTTTCAAACCGTTCGTGGGACCAATGGCCCCTGACATCGGAAAAATATGCTCAGTGGATAGGCGATTTGGGCAAAGAAAACGAGGTCATCAATTTGTTTATGGATTATGAAACTTTCGGCGAACATCAAAAGCAAGATACGCATATTTTTGAATTTTTGAAAGCACTGCCCGAATCGGTTTTTAAGCTCACGGATTTTGGCTTTTCAACGCCGAGCGAAATAGCAGACTCTTACCAGCCGGTAGCACCCATGAATGTAGAATATCCAATTTCGTGGGCAGATGCCGAACGAGACATTACGGCATGGCTCGGAAATGAAATGCAAAAAGAAGCTTTTGAAAAATTATATGCCCTCACGGACAAAATTAAGCTCATAAAAAATCCACGCCTTTTAAAATATTGGCGATATTTGCAGACCAGCGACCATTTTTATTACATGAGTACAAAAATACTGTCCGATGCTGCAGTGCACGATTATTTTAATCCCTACAAATCGCCTTACGAAGCCTTTATCAATTTTATGAATGTGTTGAGCGATTTTACAATACAGGTAAACAAAGAATATTTTGCATTAGTGCCTGAAAATCCGCAGGAACTTGCATCTAAAATTGCAGATTACGAAAAAGTATTAAACGAATTGAAAAATAAACTTACCTCAACAAAGAGCGTTTTGAATACGACAAAAACCGAAACTACAATTATCAGCAATACCAAAAAAGAAGTAAAATCAATCGCAGGAACAAAAAAAACAGCAAGCAAGGCAATCGAAAAAACTAAAAAAGAGGCAAAACCCATCAGTTTATCCAAAGAAGAGCAAAAGAAACTGACTGAAAAAACAGAAGACAAGCCCAAACAAAGCAGTAAAACCAAAGCAAACGAAGGCACCAAAACTGAAAAAAAAACAGCAAAAAGCAAAACAAGTACTCCGAAGAAAAAGAAAGAGTAAAACCGATTTAATTTGAAAATAAAAAGAGACTGAATACACCGTTCAGCCTCTTTTTTATTAACTTGCAGTCCGAATTTTTTAAAAAAATCTCATCAAAAAATTATGGGAATCATCGCAAAACAGTCGATAAGGGGTTCTATTTACACTTATGCCGGCGTGATATTCGGATTCATCGGAACAGGAATTTTGATGCCGAAATTCTTTTCTACCGAGCAAGTTGGGCTGGTTAATATGTTGATTTCAACAACTTTGCTTTTTTCACAGTTTGCCACACTCGGATTTGCATCGGTGAACACAAGGATTTTTCCTTTTTTCCGGAACAACGAAAACGGACACAACGGCTTATTGTCCTTAGGATTGATAGTAACGCTTGTCGGATTTACAGTGTCGTCGGCAGTATTTCTTGTTTTTAAAACATCAATTTTATCGGGAAGTTCGGGTAAATCGGATTTGATATTGCAATATTCCGCCTATTTTTTTCCACTGTTCTTTTTTACCGTTTATTTTTTGTTTTTTGATTCTTATGCAAAGTCGATGTTCGATTCAATCATCGGAACATTTCTGCGAGATTTTCTCGTAAAACTGTTAAATTTAGCCATTGTCGTTGCTTATGTTTTCGATTTTTTAGATTTCAATTCGTTTGTATTTGCTTATGTTGGAATATACATATTGCCCACCCTGATTATTATTGCTGTTTTGATTCAACGTAAACAGTTAAAGATTAAACCTTTCGACAAAGCTTTGATGACACAATACAAGCACGAAATACTTAAAGTTTCATTATTCGGAATTATGGCAGGATTTAGCGGCGTTGCAGTTGTTAATATCGATACTATGATGACGAATTATTATCTCGGGTTAAGTATTTCCGGAATTTATGCCATTAATTTTTTTTTGGGTAATCTGGTGTTGTTGCCCAGTAGGTCACTTCGTAAAATAAGTTCGATTGTTATTGCCGAAGCTTGGAAAAAAAATGACATTGTCCTTATTTCAGACATTTACTATAAAAGTACTATAAATCAACTTATTATCGGAATATTTTTATTCGGTGGCATTTTTATAAATATGGATAACCTGTATTATATTATTCCCGAATATGCTTTGGGCAAGCAAGCTCTGATGATATTAATGGTTGGTTTTTTGCTCGAAATGATTTCGGGTTTGAGTGCCATAATTATAAGTGGTTCGGCTTATTACAAATATTTTGCGATTTTAACTTTGGCTTCGTTTTTTGTTTTAGTGGGTTTAGGTGTTTTTTTAATTCCGTTATGGGGCATCAATGGCACCGCAATTGCTGTGAGTATCAGTTTAATAATTTTTATTTTTATCCGATTTTATTTTCTATACTCTCGATTCGGTCTTCAACCCTATAAAAAATCACATTTGATTATTGCAGCTTTCGGAATTGTGGCATTGCTTGCAAACTACGCAATTCCAAAATTTGACCATTTTTCCCTCGATTTTTTCCTGCGAAGCACTGTTTTTAGTTTGATATTTCTTATACCGGTAATTTTGAGTAAAATTTCGGACAATCTAAATGATGTTGTGAATAAAATTATTTTCAGGTTGAAGAAATTGGCACAAAAAACTTAAATATCTGACAAACAAGTCGTAAAATAAGATTAAACGGTATTTTTGACAAATAGTCAATTACATATTTGAACAACAAGCAAACTGTTCGATTTTTATTTTTGTCTGTTCCCATCAAAATAATCGCCCCAAAAATATATATTTGCAAATTATTTTTTAATTTAAAAACGCCAAAACCCGAATAGCCATAGAAATAGTAGGGAAATATAGAATACAATAAAAAATGAAAAAAATTACATTATTTTTAGTTATTAGTTTAATGTTTGTAGGTATAATAAATGCACAAATGCCAGCAGAAGGTCTCATTGCTTATTTTCCGTTTAATGGAAATGCAAACGATGAAAGTGTAAATAATCATGACGGAACTGTTTACGGTTCAATTCTTACTACGGATAGATTTGGAATCGATAATTCTGCATATAGTTTTGACGGAACGAACGATTATATTAAAATGCTCGGATTGCCAACAAATTATACACAATATACCTATTCAGCTTGGGTTAAAAGTAACCTAACAACGCCATCTAACAGTATGGGTATCGTTGTTCAAAACGGATTCACCGGTAGTATAGCATGGGGGAGTTTTGGTTCTATCATTTCAAAAACAAATTATCGTCATTGGGTTATACATCGCGATGATACCGGTACGCTACAATACATAAACAATGCAAGTACGTTGGATTTAAATTGGCATCACCTATTAATAACGTGGGACGGTACAGATATTAAAATGTATTATGATGGTCTTTTACAAAATACTTTTGCGGTAAATACCATAAGCACTATTTATAATGAATTATTAGTGGGTGCAATTAATAATAATGGTTCAGCAGGTAATTTTTTTAATGGAAAAATTGATGATATCAGAATATACGACCGAGCTTTAAACGGAACAGAAATCACAACTCTATTTAATGAAAATTTATGTTCTGATGTTACAAATAGTTTATACACCGAATATTATGTTTCTGATTTATCGTTTGAAAACATTTCGCCAAAATCGTATTTAATAAATGTTGAAAATTTGGTTACAACTATCGGCGGTTGCGACAGCATTGTAAATCACTACGATAAATACACTTTTAATCCAAATTATTGTACAGATACAATAACAGTTACAGATACACTAATAATTAATGTTACATTAACAGGCATAAACCCACCGAACAATCTAAATACAATTAAAGTATATCCAAATCCTGCGATTGATTACGTAATTATAAACACAGGAAACTACGAATTAATGGCTGATTATCAAATAGTAATTGAAAATTCGCTCGGACAAACGGTGTATCAAACTCAAACAAATCAATCCGAATTTCAAATAGATGTAAATCAATTCGGCGGTTATGGCTTATATTATGTGAAAATTATAGATAATTTAGGAAATGTTATAGTAACACGAAAATTAATTTTAGAATAATCAACAAATTGATCATCAGCCATTAAAATACACTACAATACGATATTTCAGATTGCTATGTCCGCAAAAAAAGAAAAACCAACCGTAAAAATTATAACCGACAATGATTTATGTATTGGGTGTGGCTTATGCAAAATAAGTTGCACTTTCGATTCAATCGTTATAAAATTTGATAAAAACAAAGAATACAAACCGATAATTGATTTTGATAAATGTACATACTGCTCATTGTGTTATGTAAACTGTCCGATGGCGGAACAAAATCTAAACAAAAGAATAGCAGACGCATCGATAAAAAACAGCGAATACGGCTTAACCAAAGCAATCAATTTTTATAAAGGTTATGAAAACGATTATCAAAAATATATAAAAAGTTCGTCAGGCGGAATTTTATCGGCATTGCTGAAATATTTGCTCAAAACAAACAAAATAGACGCAGTCGTTCATGCCGAACAAAACTTTGCCGATTCATCGGGGAAATATTTTCAAGCTTCAATTTCCAAAACCACAGAAGAGATTGACTCAAAACGCAGTTCGTTTTATTATCCGATAGAATTTTCCGAAGTTTTAGAAAAAATAATTGCCGATGACAGCATAAAAAATGTAGCATTTTTAGGAACTCCCTGCGTTATTTCGAGTATGAAATATTTGACAAGAACACGAAAGGATTTACGTGCAAAAATCAAATACAAATTTTCGCTCATGTGCAGCCACAACACAAGTGCACAATTTACCGACATGCTGGTTTCTGCAATGACAAAGGACAACTCACCAAAAACATTCAAACATCGAGATAAGGAAAATATAGCGAAAGACGACAATTTTAATAATACAATTGATTTTGTGAACGGAAAAAAACTCGCCGTTTCACGATACAAAACTCCTTTTACAACCCAATGGCGCTCGTTTTCGTATGCAATGAATGGGTGCAATTTCTGTCCCGATTTTTACGGTGCCGATGCCGATGCGGGTTTTAAAGATGCTTGGGGTTTTTCGGTAGAGCAAAAAGAAGGCGAAACCGTCTTGTTTTCAAACAACAGTGAAATAAGTGAATTGTTGGCTCAAATGCAGGAAGAACAAATACTTACTCTGTATGAAATTACAAAAAAGGAACTATCAAAATCGCAAAAAACAACAATTTCCGACAAAACAATCTACACACAATATCGGCAAAAACGAAACAAATATTTGCGTAAAACGGCAAAACAAAAAGTGTCCTTTTCGTTACTCGAAAGTCTGTTTTTGTTTTTAAATTTCAGATTTAAAAAATTAAATATACGATTTTCAAAATTTTTATATAGAAATTTCAAAAGACGAACTGTCGATTTTTTTATGAAATTGCCCGGATTAATAATATGGAAATCGTCGGTTTATTTGAGTTTATTAGCATCGGCACGCGAGAAAAATTCGGGTTTTGAAGTTATTTATACAGCCGGTTTTGGTTACGAAAACATTGGCGACGAAGCTCAATTGAGTGCAAATTTGAGTATTTGGGAAAAAATTTCGGACGACGTAACAGTTACATTGTTGTCGCCAAATCCGGAATATACGCGCCAAATTCATGGAAATTATGATGTACTTTATGCAAGCAGAAATACATTTTGGGGCTATAAAAATCTGGATTATTCGGGAATCGGCGAATCAAAATATTTTCCGATATTTTTCAGAATCAGATTTGCCGGTTTGATGCTGAGTGCATTTTTTATTAAATATTTTAATAAAAGTTTTTTAACATCTCCCGAACAAAGTTATTTGCTGAAACGAATAAAAAATGCAAACGTTCTGCACATAGGCGGCGGCGGCTATTTGACAGGGAAAACACCTTCAAGATTGTTCGACTACATGGGATTGATAAAAATTGCCGACTTTTTGAATACTGATGTCATCCTTTCCGGGCACAACATTGGAATTTGGCAAAACAGAACCCAAAAAAGAATTGCAAAACAACTGAAAAAAGCAAAATACATTGGTTTACGCGATAATGATAAATCAATAGAAAGTCTGAAAGAAATTTCGGTTTACGATTCCTCCAAAGTTATCCCGTTGTACGACGATGCATTGTTTTGCGAATCGGCAACGCGAGAAGAATTGGAAAAGTATTTTGTGAAAAATTCTCTAAATATCAACAAAAAATATGTACTTATAAATTCATATTATTTTAAAAGTACCGAGAAAATTGTTAAACAAACTCTCGAAAAAATAACAGACATTGTAGATGATAATTTTAAAGAAACCGATATTGAAATCATACTGCTTTCGATGCACGAATCGGATTTACCTGCTTTGAAATTTGTACAGAAAAACCTGAACCTGAAAAGTTCAATTTTCAATCACAACGATGATTTCAGAATTGTAATTTCTTTGATACGAAATGCACATATCGTTATTTCGATGCGGCATCACCCGATTATTTTTGCAATGTCGAACGGTGTTCCTACAATCTCGGTTGTTTTTGATGATTATTTTAAACACAAAAACTTTGGAGCCATGAAATTGTTTGAACAAGAAGACTATGTTTGCCGTGAAGATGAAGTGGAAAACGGTGTTTTTGAAACTAAATTAAAAACATTATCAGAACAAAGAGATACAATTTCATCAATTATTTTGAAAAATACCAATAATTATAGAATTTATAAAGGCTTGATTATTGAAAGCTATCTGAAAAAATACACAAGTTTAACATTAAACAAAATAAAATGAATTGCCCTGTTTGCGAATCGAAACTTGAAATAACAGAGTATCGAAATAAAATTTTCGATGAGTTAAACTATTATTGTAAAACTTGTGAATCTTATCATATTGTAAAAGAAGTTGATACATCGAAATATTATGCAGAGGAATATCATCGGAAGTTTTCGTATAACAATTTTTTTTCAAAACTTATAAATAAATTATCCTTAGTAAGCAACCGGACTGCGGGGCGGTTTGATTTTCTGAATAAATACGGCAATATCTCGCAAAATTCTAATTTTCTGGAAATCGGCGGAACTTTTGGCGAGTTTTTCAACATCGCCCGAAAAAAGATTCACCCCAAATTATATACAATCGTTGAGCCTGATAAAAAATTTAACAGAAAACATAAAAATTTAAAATTTGAAAATAAATTATTTGAAGATATTGATATTCACGAGTTGGGTAGGGTAGATGTAATTCAGATGTTTCATGTTTTTGAACATATTTTTGACATAAATAATTTTTTGGAACGATTAAAAGCTCTTCAACCTTCTAAATTTTATTTTGAAGTTCCAAACTGTGCCAATGAAAAGGTTAAAATAGAGTCGCTTATAAACAATCCACATTATCATCATTTCAGCAAAAAATCTTTGGAAATTCTTTTTTCGAAACACCAATTTGAACAAATTAAACTGGAAATCATCGAACCCCAATCGTATAATCCGTATAAAAAAATTGGATTTTTTAAAAGATACATGCTGAGATTTTCAGGTGCAGATGAAATTGCAGACGAAAGCGGAATTTATTTAAGAGGAATTTATTCAATTAAATAAGCAGTAATTTATTTTAAACACCTATCAAAATGAAAATCGCAATTCTAAACAACGCTGCTAATTATCTGTATTTCAACGTAAATATTGCAAAATATTTAGAAATGTTCGATAATGAAGTTCTGTTTTTAAATACCGATAAGTTCATAAGCAAGCAATTAAAAAAGCATAATTTAAAAGTTGAAAAATACCTAAAAGAAGTTCCATCAGTCGATTTTTACAACGAAAATTCGGAATTAATTCGTTACTTCAAAAGAATATATAACTTAAATAGTTTTGACAAATTAATTCAAATAAAAAACAAAGAATACGCTGCTTGTTTGGAATACTTCAAAACAAAAGACTTAGATTATGTTTTTATTTTAAACGGCTCGTTCAATGTTGAAACTGATGTTTGCAAAACCTTAGGAATAAAAACATTCTTTTTTGAACATGCCTATTTTCCAAAAGCAATTCAAATGGATTCAAAGGGTGTAAATTCTAATGCTTCGTTTGCCCACTTATCGTTCGATGAGTTAATCAATTTCAGATATCCGGAAACAGAATTTAGTGTTTTGAAAAATTTCGAATTTACCGAAATTAGATATAATCTTGCTGTTCGATATTTATACAGAATTTTTGATTCAAAATACAATTCGTTTTTTGTAAAATATATCAATCGAAAACGCAATTTATCAAAAGCAACAAAACGATTCAAATCGTTTGAACATGAGGTAATTGATATTGGTAACAACGAAAAATATATCTTGTTTCCGTTGCAAGTAAATTCGGATACACAGATTATTTTAAACAGCACATTTCCGAGCATGTATGCTGCTATTGACTTCATTTTGCCGAAACTCAAGGAAACCGGCTTGAAAATAATAATCAAAGAACACCCAATGGAGGTTGAGCCGGTTGATTACAGCAAATATGCTGATAATAAGCAGGTTTTTGTGGTAAAAAAAATTGACTTAGATAAATTTATCGAAAATGCAGAATTTATTGTAAATATCAATTCGAGTGTCGGAATGCAAGCCGTTGCAAAACATAAGAAAGTGCTCCTTTTGGGCGAAGCATTTTATAAAAACAGTCCGCTTTCAGTTTTTTATCCTGAAATTTCCGGACAGAATTTATTGGAAGCGATTCAAAAAATAATTATCGACAAAGAAAAAACCGATCGTTACATCAATCATTTTAAAGAACACATTTTCCTTAAAGGGCATTTTTATTCGCCTGATGTGGATTTTTTTGAGCGAATCAGAAACAGATTGATTTAATTTTTTGTAATTTCATAAAGATATTCGCTTATTTTTTTAACCTGTTTTTTTACGGAATAATCTTTAATTATTTCAGGTTCAATCGTGTTAAATTCAGTTTTTCCGGATAAATAGACTTGTTTTACAAATCCTTTTATCCCATGATAATCAGAATATTCAAAACTGTTGCCGGTTTTGGTTTCTGTAATAATTTTTTCAACATCGCTGCCTTTCGGTCCTAAACAAAGTATTGGATTATTGCTCCTCATTTGTTCAAAAAGTTTGCCCGGAATACGCCCCATTGCGTTTTCGGCAATATTAAGAGGCAAAAGCAATAAATCGGAATCAACGGTTAGTTTCAATGCCTTGTCTCTCGGAATATTTCCTAAAAACAGAGTGTTTTCTTCCAAATTTTCTTTTATTAAACTTTCTTTTACGCTGTAATCGACAGAGCCTGCAAGTTGAATTTGTAATTTATCGGAGAAGCCTGTAATTTCTGATTTTAAATCTTTCAAAACTTTAAAGAAAACTTCCGGATTTCGATCGAATCCCAGCAAACCTGCATGAGATATTACGAATTTATCAGTTTGGTTTTTTTTCAAATCTCTTAAATCATCTTCGTCGTAACCCCAAAAAATGACATCGACATTTTTTGCTCCGATTGATTCCAAATCAATTTTCCAACTTGGGCTTGCAATTGTTATTTTTCCGGATATTGCAAAAGCTTTTTGTTCGAGTTTTACATGTTTTTTGTGAGCAAAATTACTGATATTAAATAATTTATAATAATCAACTTGTGTCCAAGGGTCTTGAAAATCGGCAATCCAAGGAATCTTAAATTTTTCCGATAATTTACAGGCTATAACAGTGTTTGTATGTGGCGGACCATCGGAAATCAGTGCATCTATTTTGTTGGTTTTCAAATATTCCGACAAATATTTAACCGATGGTTTTATCCATAACGACCGTGCATCGGGAATGAAAAAATTTCCGCGAATCCAAATTGCAATTTTGTCTATCAATTTAAGTTTTTTTTCCCTCACATGAACGGGATTTGAAACAACAGTATCCTTTTGGCGTCCCGATACTATTTTAAATAGATTAAAAGGATCTTTTGCCTTTTGTTTCAAAATTTCAATTCCTTCCGGTATATGTTTAAAATTTGAATCATCGAGATATGGATATTGAGCATCTTTTGCTGTGTAAACGACGGGCTCCCAGCCAAAATCACGTAGATATTTTGCAAATTTCAAACAACGGTGAACTCCAATTGCTCCCGAAGGAGGCCAGTAGTAGGTAATTATTAATACTTTTTTCATTTGTTTATTTTGCATAATGCTCATTATGTGATTCAAAAAAAGATTTCAATTTATGGAGAAAACATGAATTGAAATCTTAAGCTCGTAAAACTATATATTATTTTGATTTATAACCTGTTTCTTAATAAAAGAGCTTTAATTTTCTATTTTACTTTTGTTATATTTTCTTGACTGATACACCATAAAACCTAATCCTCCGATTATTAATAAAACAAAAACAACAGACCCTGTTATAGAAACCATATTTCCTAAAACCCATATTGAAGGTTCAAATTTGAATACAATTTTATGTTCGCCTGCCGGAATTTTCATGGCACGC
>DYMH01000087.1 GCA_020721645.1 Draconibacterium orientale | reverse complement strand
CCTAATGAATTTATTGTAAATTTATGTAATCTTAATTATTCGGTTTAATATAAGCATGTGTTCGGCTGAGGCTCTGTCTCAGTCGGGATTATTTTGCAAGGCTCTGCCTTGCTTTGACAGACAGGCAGAGCCTGTCATGATAACTTCGACTTAGGCAGAGCCTAAGCCGAACAGCAAAAACATTTCTTAGCAAAACGACCTTGCATTAAAATTATGTTTTTTAACCAGTATTTTTCATTATCCATTGTCCATTGTCCATTGTCAATTATCCATTGTCCATTATCCATTGTCCATTGTCCATTATCCATTGTCCATTATCCATTGTCCATTATCCATTGTCCATTGTCTATTATCAAATTTTTCCTTCCGCTTTCAGTCGTTTGTAATTTGACCGCAGGCGAACGAACCAAAATATCTTTTCTTCGCGATAAAACTCAGTAGAATTGGGCAATTGACGGCTAAACGAATTGTAGAAATACAAAAACATGGAAAATGATCGGTTGCCGTTACTTTCTTTCGAGAAATAATACAAAGGAAATAGACTTTTTTCTACATAATTTGACTTTTTTACATCAGCGAATAGTAAATATAATAATCTAAATTCGTGCCATTCGCCTTCGTAATTCTTCAAATAAATTGTTTTCCACAAAAAATTCCACGATTTCATACTTCCTTCAATTTTCTTGTGCGTAAACAATTGCCAAAGGATATGATAATCCGAGAAACCCGTTTTTTTATACTGATAATAAAAAGGTTGAATCGAAAAATAACGCATTTCAGCCGTTTTCTTTCGCCAAATCAAAGGAAACAGCCTGAAATATCGCAAATCAGGAGCAGATTTATATTGACATAAAGGATACAAGAAATCGGCACGCTTCTGCTCTGCATCTTTTTTGTATCGAAAAAGAAAATACAGGATTCCGAAATTCCTATTGCCGTTCTGATTGCGTTTGGCATCGAAAATAGGGAACAAAATCGTTTTCGCTCCGCCGTTTTCCGAGAAATGCCAAAACAAAGGCGTTACGACTAAATGCTTTTGCTGCAAATCAGTAGATTTTCCTGTCGAAAACAAAGGAAATACTGTTGTTGAACGATATTTTTCGTTCTTCAAACTCCAAAACACCGGAAAAACAATCCTGTTTTTTCGTTTTTCATCGCGATACGACCACCACACAGGAAAAAATGTGTGTCGTTTGAATGCCGAACCGGCTTTTTCACGTTTTTTCGTAAAATAAAACGGCAGCAAAACCTGTGTCGTTTCATCGTTTCGCTTGATACGCCAAAACAATGGGGTTATTACTGTTCTTTGATAAGAATCATTGGCACTTTTGCTTGTTGAAAATAACGGAAAGATCGTAAAGGAACTAAATTCCGGGTCTTTTCGCAGCCAATAGACAGGAAACAACGTTTGTCGTCTGTGCGTTGAATCGTGCATAGCCCACCAAACCGGAAAAACCACGCTTCGGCGGAAAGGATTTTCGCCTGTTCGGTTGCGAAACCAAGCGAAGGGGAAAATCACCGTATTTTTTTCGTCATTTTCGCTGAATTTCCAAAACAAAGGCGTTACGGCAAAGTGCTTTCGCAGTCCGATGGCTGATTTGCCGAACGAAAACAGAGGAAATATTGTAGTTGATTGATAACTCGGGTTTTTGATGCTCCACGCAAATGGAAAAAAGACTTGATTCGTTGATGAGCTGTCGCGAAACGACCACCAAACAGGAAAAACTACGCTGCGTTTGAAAGCATCTTTGCCATCTCGATTTTTTATCCACAGAAGCGGAAATAATATCGCCTTAAACTGATTGTCGTTTCGCAAAAACCAAAACAAAGGTGATACAGCTATATGTTTTCTTTCATAATCGGTGCTGTGTCCAAAAGAAAACAGCGGAATAAATGTAAACGATTGATATGTTTCGTTTTTCAAACTCCAAGCAATGGGGAAAAAGATGTTGTTGTTGTGCCGTGAATCGGAATACGACCAAAACACGGGAAACACCACGTTGGAGAATTGCTCGCCGTCTTCTAGCAAATATTTGTGATACCACCAAATTGGGAAAATAATGTGTCGCGAATTCATATCACGCCGGAAATGCCAATAAATTCCGCCCACCGAAAAATGTTTCCGCGAACTGTCGCTCGAAATGCCGTAAGAAAATACGGGCAAAAGCGTTGTCGATTGATATGTTGGGTTGTGTAATCTCCAAAAAAACGGGAAAAACGTCAAATTATCTTTGTACGAATCTTTATATCGAAAGAAAAACGGCAAAAGCAACGTGCGATGGCTTGGATTTTCGGGCGAGAAATCATTTATATCCCAAAATAAAGGGAAAAAAATATTTGTGGTTTGATATGTTTTGCGGAAATTCCAATAAAGTGGCGTTATTGCTACGTGTCTGCGTACTTTCGTAGAGTCCGAACCGTAAGAAAACAGCGGTAAAACGGTGAGCGAATGATAATAATTATTTTTCAGATTCCACACAAACGGAAAAAACACACGCTTTTGCTCATTGTTGTTGCGATACGACCACCAAAACGGAAAAAAGACTGTTTGATTTTCAAAGTACAGACTGTCGCGGTAGCGGCGACTCCAAAAAAGTGGGAATAAAATATCTCGTTTTTCGTTGTAATGTTTTGTATGCCAAAAAAACGGCGTTATCATTGTTAAATTCTTACTGCCGTTGGTTTTATGTTTTGTTGCAAAAACAGGGAAAATGGTGAATGAGTGTGAATATTTATCGAGATTTCGCCAAATAATGGGAAATATCGTAAAACGATGCGATGAACTGTCGGCATACGAATAAAAAACGGGCAGAAAAATGTTGATTTTTTCATCATAATGTTTTATGTTCCAATACAAAGGTGAAATCATACGAAACGATTTCGTTTTGTCGGCATTTTTTCCCTGCGAGTAAAACGGAATTATCGTAAAAGACCGATAATTCGGGTTGCGATACGACCAAAGTAAAGGGAAAAACACACGATTCTTCTTGTATCGGGCGGTATATGAGAACCAAATAGGGAAAAGTAGAGTTCGCCTAAACGCATTGATACTGTCGGTATTACGAAAACGCCAAAAAAATGGAAACAGAATATCGCTGTACTTTTTATTCTCTTTCACGTGCCAGTAAAATGGTGTGATAACGGTTGCCGATTGCTTTGCGTCCGCAGATTCGCTGTGTCCGCCCAAAGGGAAAATGATAAACAACTTTCGATATTGATTTTTTTGACTGAAAACAATGGGTAAAAGTGTAAAATTCTTTTCGTTATGGCGGTTGTATGTCCACAAAACAGGAAACAATGTATTTTTTTTAATCGTATCATTCTTAAAAAATTGTTTGTTGTTCCAAAATATCGGAAACAGAATATTTTTTGTTTCATTTAATTTTTTGAAATGCCAAAAAAGTGGCGTAACGGCAGTGTATTTCGACTCGCCGGCATTGTATTTTCCGTACGAAAACACGGGAAACAAAGTGTGCGTAGTCTGTTGAGGATTCTCGAAAGCCCAATAAACGGGAAAAAGTATCAGGAACGATGATTTTTTGGCTTCGTTTTTCTTGTACCAAAGTAAAAACAGTAAATTGTTTTCGATATACAAGTCATCGGCAGATTTCGAAAAACAGATTGCACTTATTTCGGGTGCAAATTGCAAAAAAACGAACGATTTGAGACCGAGAATTTTATCGTTGTGATATCGAAAAACGGAAGGATAATACATTGAAAACAGTCGAAAGTCGGATTCCGACAGATTGTTTTTTTTCCGCCACAGCGGATAGAAATGCGAATACTTTTCGTTGTTTTCGCCGTTTCGACCGAAGCGATAAATTGAGAAAAAAATGTCGGTTCTCAAATAACCGACTGTTGTATCTTGTTTGTATTTGAGAATGGGCCAGAGGTTGATATTCTTGTCGCGTGTCCAACCAATGTCCAATTGCATATCGGATGTATCTTTTTGGGCGGCTGAAAATTGAGAAATGAAAATGAGTGTAAGAAATATAAAAATTCGAGTACTATTTTTCATATCTTCCGGGTCAATTTTAAGACAAGATACGGTTTTGTCGAAAAATTCACAAATTATTAGACAATGTGCTTGTTAAAAAACATTAATTTTGAAAAATTATTACGAAAATCGTTTTCGATTTATTGAATTTTGAAAGTTAAATAGTTTACAATTATAATGAAAAGTTTATATACCGTTGGTTTGTTGTTGATGTCGAACACGTTTATGACATTGGCTTGGTATGGTCATTTGAAGTTTAAAACGATGTCGAAATTTGAAAATTTAGGCATCATTGCCATAGTTTTCATTAGTTGGGGGATTGCGTTGTTCGAGTATTTTTTTCAGGTTCCTGCCAACCGAATCGGTTACAACGAAAACGGCGGACCGTTTACTTTGATGCAATTGAAAGTAATACAGGAAGTTATCTCGCTGACAGTTTTTACTTTTTTTGCCGTAACGTTTTTCAAAACAGAAACGTTTCGCTTGAATCAATTGATTGGCTTCATATTTTTGGTTTTGGCGGTATATTTTATTTTTAAGAAGTAGAAAGAATTTGTATTTGCTCAAACCAACAAACCTGTCGCATTTCTGATGCCGACAGGGTTTTATTTTTAAAAGGAAGTTTTAAAAATTGCTTGTTCATCGTTTTGAAAATAATAATACGATTTATCGATACAAATATTAATTTTGGGATATTAAATGATAACGCATTGCAAGTGAAACAAAAGATATTATTCATCATACCGCCATTTACACAACTTAATACGCCATATCCTTCAACGGCATATTTAAAAGGTTTTTTGAACGAACACGGTATCGAATCGGTTCAATACGACTTGGGAATCGAAGTTTTCGGCGAAATATTTTCCAAATCGGGATTAATGCGTATGTTTTCGGAAGCCGAAAAAATTACTAATAAATTATCAGATAATTCGCAACGGATTTTCGATTTTTCGGCTGAATATATCGAAAAAGTTGAAATAGTTGTCAGTTACCTTCGGAACCAAAATCCGGGAGCCGTTTATTTGTTGAGCGAGCCGGATTTTTATCCGCAGGCATCGAAATTTGAGCAGATACATGTCAGCTCCCAATCCTTTGGAACGCTCGGAATCAGAGATCTTGCCGTTCATTATGCTTCTCTTTTTCTCGATGATTTAGCCGATTTTATCAGCGAAGCCGTCGATTCGATGTTTGGATTCAGTCGCTATGCCGAACACCTTGCTTTGTCGCCGCCCAATTTCGATGATTTGGACCGACAATTGAAAAGTGCCGACAGTTTTACCCAAAAAGTCATGTTGCAACGGCTCGAAGAGATTTTGGATAATGAAAATCCCGAAATTGTTGCATTTTCAATTCCTTTTCCGGGAAATTTTTATACAGGTTTAAAATGTGCTGCTTTTTTGAAAAAATATCGCCCCGAAACCAAAATTATTTTTGGCGGAGGCTATGTGAATACAGAATTACGTTGGATTACAGATGTTAGAATTTTTGATTATCTTGATTATATTACATTAGACGACGGCGAAACACCTCTGCTTTTTCTGCTCGAATATTTTTCGGGTAGGAGAGAGCAACAATTTTTAAAACGAACATTCTTAAAATCTGATAATCAGGTTGTTTATATCGATGGAGCCAAAGAAAAAGATATTTCAGTTTCGGAAACCGGAACGCCGGATTATTCTGATTTTAGGAGAGATAAATACCTTTCTTTCACCGAAATAGCCAACCCGATGCACCGTTTGTGGAGCGATGGATTTTGGAACAAGCTCACGTTGGCTCACGGCTGTTATTGGGCGAAATGCAGTTTTTGCGATACAAGTTTAGATTACATCAAGCGTTACGAGCCTGTTTCGGCAAAAATTATATGCGACCGGATTGATTCACTCATCGAACAAAATCACAATCGAAGTTTTCATTTCACCGATGAAGCAGCTCCTCCGGCTTTGCTTCGTGAGTTGGCTTTGGAGTTGATGCGGCGAAGAACACGAATTTCGTGGTGGACCAATATCCGTTTCGAGAAAAATTTTACATTAGATTTATGTCGTTTGCTGAAAGAGGCCGGTTGTATTGCCGTGAGTGGCGGACTGGAAGTGGCTTCACCTCGTATTTTGAGTTTGATAAACAAAGGAGTCAGTGTTGAACAGGTGGCTCAAACAGCACATCATTTTTCCCAAGCCGGCATTCTGGTTCATGCCTATTTGATGTACGGATTCCCGACCGAAAATGCCCAAGAAACTGTTGATTCACTGGAAGTTGTAAGGCAGTTGTTTGAAATTGGGGCAGTTCAGTCGGCATATTGGCATCGATTTGCGATGACAGTTCACAGTCCGGTTGGGCAAAATCCCGAAAAATTTGGAGTTAAAAGTAAAATAAATCAGAGATTTCCATTTGCCAACAACGATATTCCGCATATCGACCCAAAATCGGGAGAACATGAAAAATATGGTGCAGGGTTGAAAAAATCTTTGTATAATTTCATGCACGGCATCGGATTCGATTTTGATTTAGGCGACTGGTTCGATTTTTCGATACCTGAAACCAAAATACACCCAAATTTTATAAAAGATGCTGTTCGGGATATTAAAAATGATGAAATTAAAGAGAATGCAAGGCTCCTGTGGAAAGGGAAAAAGCCAAATTTAAGTTTGATTACAAAAACCAAAAAGGGAAAGGAACGATTATCTGCTGAGCTTGTTTTTCGCAACAGAACACATGATGTTAAAGTAATTACAGAACCGGATATTGGGGAGTTTCTTTTGGAATTTATCCCAAAAACCATGATAGATTCGGGCAATGCAATTACTTTTTCCGATTTTCGGAGAGAATTTGAAATGGATTGTGAGTCGAGTTTTGATTATTTTTTGATAGACAAATCTTTTGATGTTTTAAGAAAAAATGGTTTGTTATTCTTGTAATTGATAATTCTTTTTGTAAAATTCCAAATATCGCTCCACATCGGGCAATTTAAGAAGCTTGTTGAGATTATCTTCCGAAATTAAAAAATGTTCATAATTTCCCGGTTTTAAATCGGCAAGAATAAAATTTGAATTGATGCTGTTCATATAATTCAAGCCATCTGTTTTGGTTTTGAGGCTTTTAACTGTAAGGAGCATTTTGGTATCGAAAAGAAATTTGGTTTCTACTTTTAAATCCATTGCGGGAAATTTCTCGACATTGAAATTGGAGAGTTTGAATTTAATTTTATTTATAGTTTCTTGGTCATTTTCAATAACAATGATATAAGAAAGTATCGCATTTTCGTTGTATTTGTATAAATCGGGGTCGTATTTTCCGCTTTCCAAAACCGCCAGTTCGTCTTGTGCACGGCGTGTAATTTCATCTTTTGGATAGTCTGCAATAATTTTTTTCAAAATTTCTTTCATTTGTTCAATATCCCCTTTTTGCCCTATGACATTGGCTTTGAGGAATAAAAATTTGGGTTTCAAATCATTATCCGGCGAAATGGAAAAAGCCTCATCAGTTTTGGCTAAAACGCTTTCAAAATCGTTAATTTTATAAGCTGTGTAAGCTTCTTCGTATAATTTATCAATAGCATTTTTTGTTTCTTCTAATTTTTTTAGGTAATTCGGGTCGCTTAGTATTTTTGCATATTTACTGTTCGGGTATTCATCTAATATTTTGTTGCGGTATTTTTCTGCCTGTGCAGTATTTCCGGTATTTTTGTTATGAATCAAATACAAATTGAAATACGTTTCAAGTTCCAAAGAATTTTTAGGATACCTTCGCAACAATTCTTCGTAGGCTTTAACGGCTTGAGGATAATCCTTCATTTGTTTTTCGTAAATATCACCAACAGCGTACAAAGCGTTAATTATTTTGTTATCAGATATTTGCATGAGCGAGTCGTTCAAAGGCAAATTTTGAAGATAGAAATTTGGGTCTTTATTGTTGGTTATTTTACCCGACGAATCGCCGGAAGCCGGATTTTCATTTGCTTCGATGATAGCTGCTTTATTTTTACGTCGCCAATGGTCTTCTAATTTTCGAGTTCCCCAAATTTTGCTAAATTCCGATTTACCAATGCCTATTGCCGTTGGATTGTAGAAATACCAATTTCCTTTTTGGGTGTTGTCGTTACCGTATTCGCCAACTGAAAACGGGTCGTAATTGTTGTTATTTCCGGCATTTTTCTCCGCCAATTCTTTTTGTTTTACCTGAGCAATTAATGATTCAATAAAAGTTTTTCGTTGTGCTTCCGACATTTTTGCCACCCGCTGCAAACTGTCTTGTTCGGCAACCGATTTTAAATTTTGGATTAATCCCGAAAGGTTGCCGGCTTTCTGCGAAACGACCTCATAATCCGGGTAGTTTTTATCGAGAACTGTCATCGTGCTGTCGTAGTATGCACCGGCATTGATATAATCGGGTTTAGAAAAGTAAATATCAGCCAAAGCCAAGTAGGATAGTGCTTTTTGGTTTGTATTTGTCGTACTTTTCGTAATAGACAGTTTGTAATATGCAACAGCCGATTTTTCATCGCTCTCTTTTTTTGAAATATCCGCCAAAGCGTAATAAATTTGGTCCTGATAGTCGCTGTTTTTATCATCTTTCAACATTTTGCGAAGGACATTCTTCAAATCGTCCGAATTTTCATCGCCGGCATTAAAGGATTTTGCCATGTTGATTTTTGCATTGAAAGCCATTTCGTAGGGTGGATTGGACCGAATAATTTGGGAATACAAATCCATGGCTTGGCTGTTTTGATTCAATTTTTGGTGCAATTGTGCTAAAATGAATTGAAGACGTATTTTTTCTTTCTTTTTTTTGGTCATCGCAACAACAGTATCCAATTCAGAAATGGCTTTTTCGTATTTTTTTTGTTTGATATAAATATTTGCATTAATCAGTTTGATTTCGCGGTCAAATTTCTTGGGATAATTTTCGTCGGCTTTTATTAAATTCAAATAATTTACGGCATCGGAATATTCACCCAGTCCGCAGTACGAAAGGGCAATCCAATACATGGCATCGAATCGTATCGGTTCATTTTTAAATTTGTTCAATATCAGTTGCAACGATTTCATGCCCGTGTGGTAGTCGTGTAAATAGTAATGCGATTTGCCGATGAGCAGATAGGAATCGTCCACCCAATTGCAGTATTCGCTTTTTTGATAAAATTCTTCCTGTTCTTTCGAAAGTTTTTCGCCTTTTTTACCCGATTTGGATTTCTTTCGGGCAGGTTTTGCGGTGATGGAGTGCATTTTTATCAATTTGACGGCTTTTTGAATCGAATTGTCCATATCCGATTTTGAAGTTGTTGCGGCAGCATCTGTTTCTTCGGGGAAAATGGGAAGAATTGCGGTATAATTTTCCGGCAGTAGTTTAATTTTTTCGACTCCGGCTTTAAAACTTTCGTTGCCGTTGAAAAATATATTGTAATGTGCTGTTAAATTATGGTATGAACGCCTGAGTGCGGTGTTTTTATCGACAGAGCAACCAACGAAATAGATTGCTGTAAGGGCAATAAGCGAACGAAAGGCAATTTTTTTCTTCAAAGCGAATATTTTTTATTTGTATGTGATAAATGTAACCAATTTTTTGGCAAAATATTGTACGAAAATAGAAAATATTAAGTGCCGGGTGTTCAACAATTCGATAAATTTGATTTGAATGGCGATTTTGAGTAAATCAAAGTTGTTTCTGATTAAGAAAATTAAGTAATCGGACAGATTTATTTGTATTTTAGAATGTTCGTATTCTTATCAAAATCAAATTATTACTTCATTAACCATTAATAATTAACCATTACTTAAGTCATAATCAATTTGTAGCCTTTCCCGTGCACATTGATAATTTGTAAACGTTCTTCGGCTTTGAGTATTTTTCGTAACTTTGTGATATACACGTCCATACTACGGGCATTGAAATAATTATCGTCTTTCCAAATCGCTTTCAGGGCGTAGTTGCGTTCGAGAACGCCGTTGATGTTGTCGCAGAGCATTTTAAGCAGCTCCGATTCCTTGGTTGTTAATTTAATTTCTTTGCTGTTTGCAAAGAGCTGTTGTTTGTTTGGGTCGAATGCTATTTTTCCGAGTTCGTAAAGCGATTTTTCCGGTTCGGGGCTGCCTTTTCGTCGTAGAACGGCTTCGATGCGGAAAATAAGTTCTTCCATATTAAAAGGTTTAGTGATGTAATCGTCGGCACCGAGTTTAAAACCTTCGAGCACATCATCTTTTAAAGTCTTGGCTGTGAGAAAGATAATAGGCATGTTCGGATTTAATATTTTAATATCCTGTGCCAGTGTGAAACCGTCTATTTTTGGCATCATCACATCTAAAATGCAGATGTCATAATCGGAGTTGCGGAAATTTTTATAGGCAATTTCGCCGTCGGCACATAAATCGACTTCGTAATTTTTGGCTTTCAGATATTGTTCTAAAAGTGAGCCGAGATTGATATCGTCTTCTGCCAATAATATATTGATTTTTTCCATAATTTTGGTTTACTTTCTATGTTTATGAGTGATATTTTTGAGCTTGATACAAAAAATTAAAGATATGTTTTTTCTTAAAATTTCTCAAAGTGTCGGGAATACTTTCAAAATTATTTTTGTTTATTCGATTGAAACGGGCAAAAAAATTTCAAAAACAGTTCCTTTTCCCAATTCACTTTTCACTTTAATTGTTCCGCTGTGTTCTTCGATAATTTTTTTAACATAATTTAATCCGAGCCCAAAACCCTTTACATCATGTACATTCCCTTTTGGAACACGATAGAATTTCTCGAATATTTTTTTATGATGTTCCTTTCCAATACCTATTCCGTTGTCGGTAACCGAGAGTACGATACCGCCTTTCCGTTCGGTTGTGGATACAATAATTTTAGGAATATCTTTTGTATATTTCAGGGCATTGTCCAGGAGGTTGAAAATAACGTTTGTAATGTGCATTTCATCTGCATTGACAAACGGATTCGATGCTCTAAGCTGAGTTTCAATGGTTCCGCTGCGTGTTTTTACCTTCAATTCACTGTTCTGGACAATGGAATTAATGAGTTCGTGCAGGTCGATTGATTGAAATTTAAGTTGAATACGCCCTTTTTCAAAAATTGAGGTTTGCAATACTTTTTCTACCTGAAAACCAAGTCGTTTGCTCTCATCGTCGATAATTCCGGTGATGCTTGAAATACGTTCCGGATTTAGGCTTAAACTACTGTCTTTTAACATTTGAGCGGCAAGCGAAATGGTCGAAATGGGTGTTTTCAACTCATGTGTCATATTGCTGATGAAATCGTTTTTAATTTCCGATAATTTCCGTTGTTTGAAGATGATATATATCGTAAATGAAAAAGTTAAACTGATAATCAATGTTAAAATAATTGATGTGTAGGCTGTTTGCGGCAGTTGTCTTAAAATGTCCGATTTATCTTTGTTAAAATACACAACCAAATAATTCGGCGATGATAAAATATCGTTGGGATAGAGAGTAATTTCGTAAGTTTTTTGAACATAATCGAGATTAAAATTCTTAGATTTTATCGCATATTCGTTGTTTTCATTACGAACACCAAATTCGTAGGGATAATCAATGCCATTGCTTTTAAACGATTCACGAATCATTCGTTTCAAGATGTTGATATCGATTCTGTCCTGAATATTTATTTCTTTACGAATGAGTTTATTGACAATATTTTCGACAAAAATAGTTTTCTTACTGATTTTTTGAATAATTTTCTTTTTCAAATCATCGCGATACACTTCATCGCTGTTATCCTGAGATTTTTCAGGTTTTTCATCGACCTGATAAATTGATGAATCATCGGATAAAATAAAAACATCAGGTTTTTTTGTGTTGCTCGAATTGTTATCAATAAAAACGTTTTCAAAATAATTTTTGTTCCCGGGCAATATCGATGTATCTGCACTAAAAGAAACGGTTTCGTTGGTAATTTGCATGACGGTTTCGTGTTCTTCAATTTTGTTTACAACATGAAACAATGCTTTATTTACAATCTGATTAAACTGTTGTTCTTTTACGATGATGGCATTTTCAATCCAGCGACTTTGAACAATAATCAACCATATCATTGTAAAAGTCATTATCCCTGTTAATAACCATATATAGCGTTTACTCATGGCTCAAAGATACATTTCAATTTAATTATTTTAAAATAAAAAGATTTTTTTTAAGAAATATTAACAAAAAAATAGTGTGTGTACAATTTTATTTTTGTACATTTGCATTGTTGATAACATTCAATTCACAGTGAAAGTTATTTTCATAGTAAGTTTTAGGTTAGTTGTTTTTAGGGCGGATTTTTTCCGCCCTTTTTTATGCACACTTGCGATGTTTTGATAGTTTTTAATATCAAATAGTTAAACAAATTTTTAAAGTGCAAATTACAATTTGTTTTCAGAAATGCAGAATAAAAGGATAATGATTGAACCGAAAACCCTGAAAAAAGGCGATAAAGTTTCATTAATTGCACCTTCGGGTTTCGTCAGCCCCGAAAAACTTGCCAAAGCCATTCAAAATATCAAAAAGTTAGGATTTCGACCAGTTTACAGCAACACTGTACTCAATAAATACGGCTATTTGGCCGGAAACGATGCCGAGCGTCTTGAAGATTTGCATCAAGCCTTTTTGCAAACCGATGTCAAAGGAATTATATGTATCAGAGGTGGTTACGGAGCCATGCGACTTCTATCCGAAATCGATTTTGAGTTGATTTCCCGCAATCCAAAATTTTTTATGGGTTTCAGCGATATTACGGCTCTTTTGCAGGCAATTACAAAAAAAACGGGTTTGATAACATTTCACGGCTCGCTTGCTTCTTCCGATTTTAACGAATATTCAGAAAAGTCTTTTTTACAGTTTTCGACCGGCAAGCTCGCAAAGATTGATATTTCCGGCAAAATAGATGCAGACGGCGAAAAATCAGAAAAACAACCATTTGTTATCAATCCGGGAAAATCTTCCGGCGAGTTGTGGGGCGGCAACCTGTCGCTCTTGGTTTCACTCATCGGGACACCTTTTGATGTTGATTGGAGCGGTAAATTGATTTTTATCGAAGAAATTGCAGAGCCGCCTTATAAAATCGACAGAATGCTCACTCAATTGATACTTGCAGGCAAATTACAGCAAGCCGCAGGCATTATCTTCGGAATTTTTACCGATTGCGACGTAGATTCGACCGACACACTGCCCGAAAATACATTCACTTTGAAGCAAGTGATTAAGGATAGAATGCAGAACATTTCTGCCCCGGCGGTTTATGGATTTTCCTTTGGGCATACCGAAAACCGAGCCATTTTTCCCGTAGGGGCAAAGGCTGAATTTTGGGCAGAGGAATTTAAAATTTCCATTTTCCGAACCAATAATTATTAACCGGAAACAAATTTTGTACACAGATATTGTTTTATATATTTGTAAAAAAAAAAGAAACAATGAATATCAGCCTAAGCCACAATCTGTCCGTAGAAAAAGCCTTAATTTGTTCAAAAAATATTCTGAATCAACTAAAAGAAGACCACAGCGACCGAATTTCAAACCTTGTACAAATGTGGAACGGAACGGTG
Organism: Draconibacterium orientale; assembly: GCA_020721645.1. Taxonomy (GTDB): domain Bacteria; phylum Bacteroidota; class Bacteroidia; order Bacteroidales; family JAADGE01; genus DYMH01. The sequence continues at coordinate 1,587 of DYMH01000087.1, read as the reverse complement.
TCCGAGTTCTCTTTTCGAATAGCCGGCATGAATATTTCCGGAACATTAAGTGTTTTTTCCGACCGTATCGAGATTAAAGGCGATTTGCCTGCGGCTGCTTTCCTTTTTAAAAAAATGATTGAAGATACTTTTCAACGGCATGCCGCAAAAATTCTTAAAGATTGTGCAAACAATAAAAAAAATGTGTAAGAGCATTGCTCAAATATTTTCAAATCAACTTCAAATCAAAGTCTTCCAAAACGAAAAAAAATTGGAAGTGTATTAATTTTTTTACAATGTAAAAAAAAGTAAATTTGCCGGCTTAATTTTTTATAGACATTGTATTATATTTTCAATTTAAACTTTACTCTTTTTAATGAAATCAGCAACTAAGGATATTTCACTGAATAATTTAGTCGATTACCGTACAAAACCTTTGAACGGAACATTTTTGGATATTTTTGGCGGTTTTGAAACCGAATTACATGCCGGGAAATTCTTCATGCACTTATACAATGAAGTTTGTAACAGTTTTTCGGTCTATTCCTCCATCGATTTACATTCGTTTTTAATCGAATTGAATCAGAAATTTTCATTGTCTGATGCCGATTACTTGTTGAAAGACGAACAATCGAAAAATAAAAAAATCGACCACATCGATTATAATACTTCCGCCTATTTTATTCGCGTAAAAGACCGAGTATTGCTCGAAATTCAATCGTTTAAAGCTGTTTTTTGGTACAGTAAGGACATTCCTTTTTCCGAGATAGAAGAAATTGTTGCCATGCTGAAAATTGCCAAAAAGAAAAAACAGCACAAGCGAAAATTTTACATGATTGCTTCAACGCCGCGCAGCGAATATGGCTTTGAATTTCGTAAATTTAACATTAAAAAAGTTGAGCTCAACGTTTCCGAAAATTATAACGATGATTTTCAAAACGTTCACACCACCGTGCATTCGTTTCTGAAATCGAACAATAAAAACGGTTTGGTGCTGCTTCACGGCAAATACGGAACCGGAAAAACAACATACATTCGCAGTTTGATGAGCGAAATCAACAAGCGTTTTATTTTTCTGCCTCTGGATTTGATGGACGCTATCAATGCCCCGAATTTTCTACCCTTTATCTCGAAATACAAAAACAGTATTTTGATACTCGAAGATGCCGAAAACCTACTGACACCTCGCGGTTCATCGGGTACACACAACAATTCATTGGTAAATTTGCTGAATTTAGGCGATGGTTTATTAGCCGATGCCTTGTCGCTGAAAATCATTTGTACTTTCAATGCCGATTTGAAACAAATCGACAAAGCCATTCTTCGCAAAGGGCGTTTGGTGGCTCGATATGAATTTAAGGAACTCGAAACGGAAAAAGCCCGTGCGGTTGCCAAACGAATCGGCATTCACGACCAAATTGCCAAACCAACGACACTTGCCGAAATCTACAATAAAGACATCGACAATTTTTCCGAAAATATTGAAACAAAAAAAGTGGGGTTTAATCAGTAAAATATGATTTAAAAAGCCACAATTTTGATATTACAATTGCAAAACGGTTTCATAATTAACTGTATAACATCACACTAATAATAAACAGTTGTGTA